>JAKSSR010000014.1 GCA_024402995.1 Clostridia bacterium
CGCGGAAAAGGCCCTGAAAACCGCCCGGGAGGCAGGCTGCATTATCACCTACGATACGCATTGCCGGCAAGCATTCCGTGGTAATGATGTTCGGACTGACGGCTCCCGAAGATACTGTTGATATCAAGCCCTTTGAGGTCTTCAAGAAAGAAATTACTCTCAAGGCATCTTTCATCAATCCATACACCTTCAGACGCGCTTTGGCCCTCATTGAGTCCGGAAAGATAGACGTGTCAAGCATGGTATATGAATATGCTCCCCTTGAAGAGCTTCCTGCCATTCTGGCAGACCCCAAACGCAGAAATGCAGGAAAGCACATAATCAGATTATAAAAGCAGCAAAACCGGCAGACCTAACCATCTGCCGGTTTCTTTTTCTCAGTTTCTATATACGGACCTTAAACAATCCGTGCAGGTTGCAGTAATACAGCAGATATTTCGTTCTGCTTATCTTAAAACGGGCTTCAGCGCTGCCTTCCGGATAGAGCTTTTTTATTTCGCATCCGTCATCTTTTACAGCCGCCATAAACGAAATGTAGTGCTTCTTGCTCATTTCGTGAGGGACGGTCAAGTAGTATTCATCCTCTACTGTTTCAACAGACAAATGATGGTCCGCGTCTTCCTGTTCTGCTTCCAGAGGAGGAAGTACGATCCCGCAGCAGCTGACCACTGTCTCACCGGTGCTGCATACTATATTGCCGCAGATCGGACAGACGTAGAATTTCATTCGAAGCATATTAAACGACTTATTTGTGTTTACAACGCTTTCTCCTGCAAACAGTTCTATTATTGAAACACCCAGCGCGTCCGCCAATTGTTCAACAAGAGAAATATCCGGATAACCGTGATTTGTCTCCCATTTTGAAACGGCCTTGTCTGTAACGTTCAGCTTTTCGGCAAGCTGATGCTGTGTCATGTTCTTTTTTTCTCTAAGACGCCTGATCATGGCGCCGGTCACGTATTGATCCATATATAACGCCTCCTTACAGCATTACAATACTGTGACGAATCCGGTATTACAACCTACGCATCGTAGACAGTCAAATCGGCCTTGTCTTTCGGAAAAAAGAAAAAGACAGCAGACTGTGGAAATCTGCTGTCTTATTTGGCGGAGGACATGGGACTCGAACCCACGAGGCCTTTCAGCCCTACTCGCTTTCCAGGCGAGCTCCTTAGCCACTCGGTCAATCCTCCGCGATGGCTTAGTTGTTTTGCCGATATTGGGTTGGGCTCTTCAAAACGCTTAATTAGATTACTACAAAGCAAAGCAGAAATCAAGTATCTTTTAAAACTTTTTTCAAAAGATTTTAGCGGGCAAATACATCCAAGCCTCAGGACCTTTACGCCATATGACGCTAACGTCCTGCGTTATAGCTCTTTGCGTCCTTATACGTGGGGACCATTTTGTGCATGAGATCAATGAGCATAGAGTCGTCCTGACTGCCTTCGCTGCAGTCTACAGCCTTATCCAGTTCATCCAGCTTAGCCAGAATCTCAGCCTCGGGAATCTCCTCCTGTTCTTCCACGAAGATCTTCTTGTTGGAAGTCTTGCTGAGGATTCCGGAAGACATCAGAAGCTCTTCGTAAAGCTTCTCGCCGGGTCTGAGACCGATTTCCTTGATCTCAATATCCTTTCCGGGCTGAAGACCGGAAAGTTTAATGATGTTCTCCGCAAGGTCCAGGATCTTAACAGGTTCTCCCATATCAAGAACGTAGATCTGATTGCTGTGAGCCATGGAGCCGGCTTCCAGGACCAGCTGGGCGGCTTCCGGAATAGTCATGAAGTACCGGATTATACGCTTGTCGGTAATTGTGACAGGACCGCCTGCCTCGATCTGCTTTTTAAAGAGAGGAACGACGGAACCGTTGGAGCCGAGAACGTTGCCGAAACGAACGGCACAGAACTCAGTGGGACTGTCCTTCTTGCTCATGAGCATCATTTCGCAGAAACGTTTGGTAGCTCCCATGATATTTGTGGGATTGACAGCCTTATCCGTAGAAATTTCAACAAACTTGGAGGTACCGAACTTCTCTGCGGCACGCATTACGTGCCAGGTGCCGAAGATGTTATTCTTAATAGCCTCCGAAGGACAATGCTCCATGAGAGGAACGTGCTTGTGAGCAGCGGCGTGGAAAACTACATCAGGCCTGTATTCCTCAAATATCTCGTATATCTTGTCCTTATCGCGTACAGAAGCGATCTCAACGGAAAGATCAAGACCGGAACCATACTGGCGTATGAGCTCCTGCTGTATTTCATAGGCATTATTCTCGTAAATGTCGAGAATAATGAGCTGTGACGGGGATAGTTTCGCGATCTGTCTGCAAAGTTCAGATCCTATGGAGCCTCCGCCGCCGGTAACCATAACGGATTTTCCGTTAATGAAGCTTTTCATAGCTTCTGTGTCAAGCTTAACGGGATCACGGCCTAACAGATCCTCAACCTGAATATCCTTTACAGAATCCAGGGAAATCTCTCCATTGACGATCTGGTATATGCCGGGAACTTTTTTCAGCCGGCATCCGGTCTCCTTGCATATATCAAGTATATCCCGCTGGGTTCTGGCGTCAGCTGTGGGAATTGCAAAAATAATCTGATCTATGCCTTCCACTCTGGCGAAATGAGGAATTTCTTCTCTGCCGCCTACGATCTTTATGCCGTCAATATAACTTCCCCATTTGCTGGGATCGTCGTCAATTATACAGCAAATGCGGGCGTGGATCTGCTCACTTCCCTGATATTCACGGATGAGCATACGTCCAGCCTGTCCTGCGCCGACTATCATTACGTTGACGCTGTTGTCGCCGTCCACCCGGCATCCCATGCGGTGACGGATGCCGTTATAGACGCGCACAATAAACCGGATCCCGATGAAACCCACCATCTGGAAGCACATGCTCATAAAGACCACGCTCCGTGAATGATGAATATGCAGGCCCAGCTCAAGGGAATAACTGAGAGCGTTGGCAAGTGCTGTGGCCAGGACCATACGGCCGAAATCCGCAGCGCTTACACTGTTCCATACGAAACGGTACATCCTCATGATAATGAACACGAGAATGGTCAGGATTATCTGAAGAGGCACAAAGGTGTACCATTCTTCCAGCAAGCCCCTTTCAATGGCTCCGATGGAGAATTCAAAGCGCACAAAGAGAGCAAAGCCTCCGGACGCAAGAATTATGAGGCAATCCAGAATGGCAACGGCAATTCTGGAAAGTACGCCTGTTTTTCTTAATCGTTTAATTAGTTCCATATCGGTTTATTATAACACAAAGAAAACACCCTTACAATTTAGGGGCTTCACTCTGCGCTTTTCTGCTGCCAGTTCCAGGAGGAGGCGCACATTTCCTTAAGACTGTGGACAGCCTTCCATCCTAGTATTTTTTCAGCCTTTGAAACATCGGCATAGCACTCCGCAATATCACCGGGACGACGCTCAGTTATTTCGTAGGGAATGGCAATACCAGCTGCCTCCTCAAAGGCATGGATGATCTCAAGAACAGAACTGCCTTTTCCCGTACCCAAATTGAAAGTATGGCAGCCGCCCTTACCTGCACCGCAAAGGTATCTGTATGCGGCTAGATGTCCCTGAGCCAGGTCCACTACGTGGATATAATCGCGGACACCGGTGCCGTCGGGAGTATCATAATCATTTCCGAAGACACTGAGATGGTGACGTATTCCGGCCGCTGTCTGAGTTATATAAGGCATAAGATTGTTGGGAACACCGTTGGGCTTTTCTCCGATTAGACCGCTTTCATGGGCACCGATAGGATTGAAGTAGCGGAGCAGGACAACTGAAAGCTCCGGATCAGCCTTGGCGCAGTCACTCAGGATCTGCTCAATAAAAAACTTTGTCCTTCCGTAAGGATTGGTGCAGGAGCCTGCGGGGCTGTCCTCCGTAAAGGGAACGTCCTGGTTTTCGCCGTAAACCGTGGCGGACGAGCTGAATATGAACTTCCTGCAGTTATGGACCTTCATGACCTCTAAGAGGGCCAAAGTGCTGTCTAAATTGTTGCGGTAATACTTTACCGGTTCAGCAACACTTTCGCCTACGGCCTTGTATCCGGCAAAATGCACCACGGCGTCAATATGATATTTGCGGAAAAGACGGTCAAGGGCGGCCTTATCACAAACGTCAAGCTCCTCAAAAGCGGGGACCTTTCCGGTAATCTGTCCGATGCGGTCAACCACCCTTCTCTCGCTGTTGCTTAGATCATCGGCCAGGACCACATCATAGCCTTCATTTATAAATTCCACTGCGGTATGGGATCCGATATATCCGGTCCCGCCGGTTAAAAGAATCATATTATTCCTCCGAAAAAGGGTGAGCATGTGCTCACCCTTAATTTGTTTTATTTACTTGAGTTTTGCTTCAACTACGGGAATTCTGGCCAGAGTCTTTTCCAGCTGATCCTTGTAGCCTACCAGCTTTTCGCGTTCGGCATTGACGATCTTTTCGGGAGCCTTGGCAACGAAGCCCTGATTGGAGAGCTTGCCCTCAATGCGGGATACTTCGCCTTCAAGACGCTTCTTTTCGGAGAGCAGTCTCTCGTACTCTGCCTTGTAGTCCATAAGGTCATCAAGGGGAACGTAGATCTCAACACCGGGCATTGCGTCGGACATTGCTTCGCCGGGAACCTGATCCTTGGAATCAATGTAGCTTACCTCGGAAACGTTGGCCTGAGTCTTGATATGGTCCTCTGCTGCCAGAGCGCTTGCCTTATAGCCGGCGTCTGCCAGAATGACTGCGTGGAGCTTCTTGGAAGGAGCTGCTTCAGCCTTGGAGCGGATGTTTCTGATGGCCTTGATAATGCCGATGGCAGTTTCAATAGCTGCAACGTCATCTGCGAAAAGCTTTTCAGCCTTGTATTCGGGCCAGCTTTCCAGCATGAGGAACTTGGCAGCGCCTTCGTCTGCGGGCAGGAAGCTCCAGATTTCTTCAGTAATGAAGGGCATGAAGGGGTGCAGAAGCTTGAGCAGGTTCTTGAGGCAGGTGACCAGGCTGTAGCGGACGCTCATCTTGGTTTCTTCATCACCGTTGTAGAGGCGGGACTTGGTCAGTTCGATGTACCAGTCGCAGAAGTAGTTCCAGATGAGTTCGTAGATCTTTGCTTCAGCAAGACCGAGTTCAAACTTGTCCATGTTGGAAGTAATGTCTCCGATAGCATCGTTGATGACGGAGAACATCCACTTGTCTTCAGCGGCAAGTTTTGCGGTTTCGGCAGTTGCCATGGGCTTGAAGCTGCCGTCTTCTTCCTTCAGGTTCATGATTACGAAGCGGGAAGCGTTCCACAGCTTGTTTGCGAAGTTTCTTGCAGCTTCGATCTTTTCGGTGGAGAAGCGCATATCGTTGCCGGGAGCGTTGCCGAAGAGAAGCATGAAACGTAGAGCGTCGGCGCCGTATACGTCGATCATTTCCAGAGGATCGATGCCGTTGCCCAGAGACTTGGACATCTTGCGGCCCTGTGCGTCGCGGACCAGACCGTGAATGAGTACGTGGTCAAAGGGCTTCTCTCCCATGACTTCCATGGAGGAGAATACCATTCTGGCGACCCAGAAGAAGATAATATCATAACCGGTTACCAGAACGCTGGTGGGATAGAAATACTTCAGTTCTTCAGTATCCTTGGGCCAGCCGAGAGTGCTGAAGGGCCAGAGAGCGGAGCTGAACCAGGTGTCCAGAGCGTCCTCGTCCTGCTTGAAGTGGGTGCATCCGCACTTGGGGCATACTGCGGGAGTATCTTCTGCAACGATCATTTCGCCGCATTCTTCGCAGTAGTAAGCGGGGATTCTGTGTCCCCACCACAGCTGACGGGAAATGCACCAATCCTTAATGTCTTCCATCCAATGGAAGTAGGTCTTGTCAAATCTTTCGGGAACGAAAGCGCATTCGCCCTTGCGGACAGTTTCAATAGCAGGCTCTGCCAGAGGCTTCATCTTGACGAACCACTGATCGGAGATTCTGGGTTCAACGACATTATGGCATCTGTAGCATTCACCTGTGGGAATGGTCATATCCTCGGTCTTTACCAGGTAGCCTGCAGCATCCAGGTCTGCGACCCATGCCTTACGGCATTCGTAACGGTCCATGCCCTGATACTTACCGCAGATAGCGGTCATCTTTGCGTGTTCGTCAATGGCGACGGGCTTGTCCAGGTTGTGTCTCTGACCGACCTCGAAGTCGTTGGGGTCTGCGGACGGAGTGATCTTAACTGCACCGGTACCTTTTTCGGGATCGGGATACTCGTCTGCGATAATGGGGATCTCGCGGCCTACGAGAGGAAGGATGACCTTCTTGCCTACCATGTCCTTGTAGCGCTCATCGCTGGGATTTACGGCGATAGCGGTATCAGCGAACATGGTCTCGGGACGAGAGGTCGCAACAGTAATGCCTTCGCCTCCGTCAACGCCGGGATAACGGAAATACCAGTACTTGCCCTGCTTGTCAACGTGTTCGACTTCAATGTCGGACAGGGCGGAACCGCAGACGGGGCACCAGTTAATCAGACGGTTGCCTCTGTAAATGAGGCCCTTGTTATAGAGATTGATGAAGTGCTTCTTGACAGCGTTGCTGCAGCCTTCATCCATGGTGAAGCGTTCACGTTCCCAGTCGCAGGAGGAACCCATCTTACGGACCTGATTCTTGATGCGTCCGCCGAATTCTTCCTTCCATGCCCAGGCTCTTTCAAGGAAAGCCTCACGGCCGATGTCTTCCTTGCCCAGACCGGTTTCTTTCTTGAGTTTGTCAACGACCTTTACCTCAGTAGCGATGGAGGCATGGTCGGTGCCGGGAAGCCACAGAGTGCAGAAGCCCTGCATTCTCTTATAACGGGTAAGAGCGTCCTGGAGAGTCTGGTCCAGAGCGTGACCCATGTGGAGCTGACCGGTAATGTTGGGAGGCGGCATAAGAATGGTGAAAGGCTTCTTAGTCTTGTCGATCTCTGCATGGAAGGCGCCGCTTTCTTCCCATGCCTTGTACAGTCTGTCCTCAAATTCTTTGGGGCTGTAGTTTTTTGCCAGATTGTTTTCCATATTTTCTCCTTAATGAAAAATCCGCCCTGTGGGCTGGACCCAAAGGACGGATGTTATCCGCGGTACCACCTTTGTTCCGGCATGGCTGCCGGCACTCATTGTACACTTTGCTGACGGCAAAGCTGAAAGATGTGCTCTTGATTGGAAGCGACCTTCCCGTTTACTTTGCCTGCAGGCTCTCAGCGCGCCCTGCTCTCTGTAAAACCGCCAAACGGTACTCCTCTTCCGAGCGTATGAAATTACAGTACTTTATACCCCAATACAGGTAAAAAGTCAAGGGGCTTTCTATTTGGTAAGAAGCTCAATTGCCTTGAGGAGTTGGGGATCGGAAGGATCTGCCGCAAAGAGAGCCTCAAAGGCTTCGCATATGGCCTTCTGGGTGCAGAAATCAAGGCCGCCGTAAGGAGAGCCTCCGAAGGTCGGCTGGAAAGCCTTTATGGCCGCAACGGTCTTCTCATCCATTTTAGCAGTGGGCTGAACGTCATATCCAAGGTAAAAGAGGCGCTGCTGAGCAGCAAGAACATTAAGTCCGTACTGGCCGGCATAATACTTCTTTTCTTCTGCCATAGGAACAACGGAAGACTTGATAGACGCAGCTTCCTCCTCTGTATACTTTGTAGCGGGAACAATATAATCAGGTTCAATGCCCACACCGTTGATATCATTGCCGTCGGGGGTCTGGAAGTAATAAACAGAAAGCTTTACAGCATCGTTATGATCCAGTTCCTGAATGATCTGAGCAACACCTTTTCCGTAAGTCGTATTGCCTACGAGAATTGCGGTTCCGTTATCCTTCAGAGCTGCAGCAAGAATTTCAGAAGCAGAAGCAGAGTACTCATTTACAAGAAGAACGGTGGGGACCTTCCTGGTCAGGTCAGGAGTGGCTTCGTAGACGACCAGGTCCTCGCCTCTGTGAACAAAACGGGAGAGAATGCCCTCGTCAATGAGGTCATCGGCAATGGTAAGAGCAGTTGATACGTAACCGCCGCCGTTGTCGCGGATATCGATGATCAGGCCTTCAGCGCCCTGGTTAAGAAGAGACAGACGCGCTTCGGTGAATTCGCTGCCAGTATCCTCGCCGAAGCTTGAAAGACTGATATAGCCCATATTACCCTCGAGCATTTCGCAGTTTATAGTCGCAACTCTGACCTTGCGCCTGACGACCTTGAACTGGCTCTCTACACCGTTGTCATCCACAGTAATAGTAACGGAAGTGCCATCAAGGCCGCGGATCTTCTCAGACATTTCGCTGAGGCTCATGCCCTGGGTGCTCCTGCCGTCGATGGCTGTAATATATGTTCCGGGATGAATGCCTGCTTCGTATGCAGGCCCCTTCTTATTGACGTCTGTAATGAGGCAGCGGTTGGCGTCCATCTGCATGGTAACTCCTATCCCGCTGTATTCCTGGTTTATGGTCTGGACAAAACTGTCAGACTCTTCGGTAGTAACGTAGTAAACGCTCCAGGGGTCGCCAAGGCTGTCAACGATGCCGTTGTAGGCAGCGTCTACCAGAACTTCGTAACTTACTTCATCTTTGTAAAAAGTGTGGATGAAATCGATAAAATCTTCGATCCCGTCCAGACGTTCCAGACTGTCTCTGCTGTCTAAGGCATCTTCACCGTAAACTGCCAGGCAGTCAAGAGCCGTGTTCCGGGCAAAGATCATCAGAATGTAGTAGCCTGAAGTGAGCACCATGGCAGCAATGAGCAGGATGGCAAGTATCTTTGCCGCCATTCTGCGTTTTTTCTCGCTGTATTTCATATTTATACCTCCTAATTGCTCTTCATTATTTCAATATCCAGACGCTGACGCCACTGGGCCTGACCGGCAAGACTGACGCTGTAGTCTATGCTCAGGGATTCAGGGGTCTGACTGCGGCTGCGGTTCTTGCGAACTATATCGTTGGTCAGGATCTCCAGGCCCATGGAGCCATAGGGGGTTTCATAGACGCCGTCCATCCTCTTGCCTTTCTGAAATTCCATTTCGGTAGCGGTGCCTTCTCCGCCAGCCCTTTTCATCAGAACTTTTTCGGGAGTAATGATGAGGGATGTGGTGCATCCTGCCATACCGGAGATCTCACTTTCCGGGTAACTTATTCTGGTCATTCCGCCTCTGTGCTGAAGAGTGCCTTCGGTAATGAATTCGACCAGTTCCTCTTTTTCTTCAGATTCACCGTCGCTTGTGATGGTGCTTCCTTTTATTTTAAGCATTATGTTTTCCATAGTTTCTATTTTCGTTTCAGTTAATACCGTGAAATAGCGGGTGGATATGGTGGAATAATCGGAGATCTCCCCATCAGGCTCAAAGAGTGAGAAAACCGACGGGCCGCTTCCCGAAAGTTGGGTAACGATCCTTCCGGGCAGACGGCGGTGAGCCTCCATGACGTCCTCAATTCCGGGGAAAAGTCTCAGGGACGGCGCCTGAAGATGATTTCCGAATCCGGTAAAGGCTTCTGCATAGTCTTCCGGTTTAAGTTCACCGTAGACAGCCTTGGTGGGAACGGTAATATCGGGAGTGGAAAGCAGTATCTTGTAACGTCTTGGAGAAGCAGGTGTAAGATCTGCCCCCGTTCCGGTGCCGATGGCTGCAAAGTTTCCCTGCTGGGCTGAAACGCAGAAAGGTACGTCAGCGCCAAGTTTTGCGGCAGCAGCAAGAAGTTCCGGATCATTCTCAATGCCCCAGAGAGCTGCCAGACCGTTGATGACTGCGGCGGCATCAGCGCTGCCTCCGGCAAGACCTGCGGCTACCGGTATCCTCTTTACAACCTCAATGCTTATCTTTTCCGAACGGCTTTGGTGGAATGTCTCGTGCATCTTTACTGCGGCCCTGTAAGCGAGATTCCCGGAATCGGAAGGCAGATCTTCCCTTCCGGGGGCGAGATCTATAACCAGACCGTCGCCGCCATCTTCACAGCAAATACTCACATCATCGTAAAGATCAATGGCCTGCATATAGGTTTCCACCTCATGGTAACCGTCGGGCCGTTTTCCGAGAACATTAAGTCTGTAATTAATTTTTGCGTATGCTTTTATTTTGATCATTATTTAAAGTACACAGGAGCCCAGGACCTGACCTATGGGGTCGTGAATGACCAGATCAGCCTCTGAATCTATCCCCGTTGAAGATTTGTTTATGACTACCAGCTTATCTCCGCGAAAGTATCTGACGAAGCCTGCCGCCGGATAAACCACCAGTGAAGTGCCGCCAACAATGAGGACATCGGCTTCGGAAATGGCCTTGACGGCACCGTTTATGCAGTCCTCATCGAGCATTTCTCCGTAGAGGACCACTTCCGGCTTGATTATGCCTCCGCAGGGGCAGTAAGGGACGCCGTTTCGGCAATTTGCCTCATCCATAATATAATCGAGGCTGAAGGACTTTCCGCACCATTTGCAGCGATTTCTGAGGACAGAACCGTGAAGCTCGTAGACATTCCTGCTTCCGGCCTTCTGGTGAAGTCCGTCAATATTCTGAGTGACCACAGCAGTCAGCTTGCCCTGCTCTTCCAACCTGGCAAGAGCCTTGTGAGCGGCATTGGGCTGAGCATCTGCAGCAATAAGGTTTTTCTTGTAATAATCGTAAAACGTAACAGGGCTGCTTTCAAAGAAGCCAATATCCAGCATCTCTTCAGGGCTCATGCCATAGTTTTGCTGAGCATTGTAGAGGCCTGTCTCGGAACGGAAATCGGGAATGCCGCTTTCGGTGGAGACTCCCGCCCCGCCGAAAAAGACTATCTTCTTTGCGTCGTCAATGATTTTCTTAAGACTTTCGTACATTCTTGAATCTCCTCTGGTTCAAGGCAAATTCGCCCATACTGATAAGCAGGGATACGGCAGCAATGGCGCCTACGGCTATATACCAGCGTCCGCCCATGTTGAACATGTAGAAATCGGGCCATCCTCCCCTTTCCGGACCGATGACAATGACCATTACAAAATACACTATTCCGTAAATCAGGATGGGGACTACAGGGATAACGCCCTTCGCCTTATCCAGCATATTGTCGTTTTCAAGGAAGCAGAAGGAATAAACGGCCATAATTGGACCTGCAAGGTGCAGATAGAAATTTACGCCTCCGTACATGCCTGAAAAATCTCCCGTCATAGGAAGAAGGAAAACAATGACGACCAGCATGGTAAGGGTCACAGTAACAGTGCCCATAAGCTTGAAGATCTGAGCCCACTTGGGTAAACGTGTTTTCCCGTTCAGTGCCGCAGCGTATTCACAGGGCAGCAGGCAAAGAGACGAGAGAGCACAGAACACATTGGAGTCCACGGTAAAGTAGCGGAACATGACAAATCCGAAACTTTTCATATTGCCGTTTCCGCCCTTTGTAAAAAAAGTGACCAGACAAAATGCAGTGGCGATTACTATGACTGTATTGACTATCGCTGCGATCAGATTTTTCTTCTTAACACTCATTGACCCTTCTCTCCTTACATGCAAGGAAACCGTAAACAAGTACACAGGCCCCATTTATCGCCAGCAATACCCCATAACCGGATTTTATGCTGCCCAGGTCATAGAACCATGAAAGCATTATACAGCCCAGACCGTAGCCTATGCTGCTGTTGAAGACGCTTTTTAAGGTTTGAGCAATGAAACCGGCCTCGGGAGGATAATTGGATTCTACCAACTGAGTGGCAGCGGCCCACATTATTGAAAACTCCGCGCCGCCGACTATCTGCATGATCATGACCAGCCACATAGGCAAAGACGCGATAAAGTAAAACGAGACATTTCTTACCAGGTAAACGAGAAAGCCGAGAAAGAATTCGGCTTCTGGACTGAGCTTTTTGGACATGGCCGGGAATGACAGGAACATAATGATTTCCCCTATCATTGCGAAGGCAATGAGCATTCCTGTAATGGTACTTTCAAGCCCTTGCTCGGCAACGTACATAGCCATAAACTTTCCGGCCGTCGCCGTAATAAAGCCAAACAGAGCAAGAGTTCCGTATATCTTGAAAAAACCGCCCCTGCTCTTCAGGACCTTAAAATTCAGCAAAGTGGAAAGTTTAGGTCTTACGGCACTGTAATCCTGAGTAATGTTGATAGGCGCTTTAAGACACAAAAGTCCAGTCGCAACAATGGCAGGAATATACATGAAGAACAAAGGTCTGCACGCATAAGCCGAGTATACGGTCCCTGCGATAAGAGCGCCTATTCCGTAGCCGACAGAGCCGCCCAATCTGAACTTTCCGTATTCTCCGGGAGTATCGTGAATGCAGGCCATGAGGACTCTGTCCACAAGCCCGTTATATGGAGTTCTGCAGAAATACAGAACTACTGTTGCAACGATCATTCCGCCGAATGGCCCGATATAATACATGGCAGCGGCTGCAGCGGCGCATCCGACCGGAAGTGCCACAAAGAACCCGGTCCTGTTCTTTACAGTGCTCATGATCAGTCCGAGAAGCACAGCAGAGACCGGAGGTACTATGGACTCGACCATTGAGAGGATCGCGATCTGTCCTCCGCTCAGTCCCTTTTCGGCAAAGAAAAGGCCCAAATAGGGAATCAGGAGAGCATCTGCCAGCCAGAAGCACAAGTAGATGGCAAAGAAAATAATGTTCTTTTTGAAAACCTTCATATGACTTCGGTACTAGCTGCGCGCCTGAACAAGAAGCTGAGTGAGTTCTTCTTTATTGAAACTGAAGGAGTTTCTGCAGAAGGAGCAGGTAAGTTCGGCCTTGCCGTCTTCTTCGATGATTTTGGCAAGATCGGTTTTGCCCACAGAAATGAGAGCCTTCTCCATGCGTTCTCTGCTGCAGTCGCAGTGCCAGCTGATGTCGCGGTGGTCCAGAATATGAGGCTTGAATTCTTCAGGCATGGAGCCGAAAATGCGATTCATCATATCGTCAACGTTCATGGAATCCATAACGTTGACTGTCATGGAATTCATAAAGAATAAAGTATCCTCCAGAGCGTTGAGGCACTCGTCATTGGCGCCGGGAAGGACCTGGACTATCATTCCGCCTGCGGCGCAGACTTTTCCGTATTCGTCAACCATGACTCCCAGAGCAACAGAGCTGGGCTGCTGCTCGGATACTGCGAAATACTGGGTAAGGTCTTCTGCGATCTCACCGCTGACCAGTTCGATCTTGCCGACGTAGGGCTCCTTAAGTCCAATGTCCCTGATAACAGTGAGACTGCCATTGCCAAGGCTTCCGCCAACGTCAAGCTTGCCGTTGCTCTTCAGGGGAAGATCCACGCAGGGATCGGATATGTAGCCCTTTACCTCGCCCTTTGCGTTGGCACAGGCCAGTATTTCTTTCGCAGGGCCGTCGCCTTTGAACTGAACCGTGAGGCGGTCACCGTCGCCCTTGAGCATGAGACCCATCATTCCGGCTGCAGTAAGTGTCCTGCCCAGACCGGCCGCTGCCAGAGGAGAGCATCCGTGTATCCTCTGCGCTTCAGCAACCATGTCTGTGGTAATTGTCAGATAGAGTCTATATGACCCGCTGTTATCTACAGCAATAAGAGTATTACTCATAATTACACCTTCTATGTTTAAATTTGCAGTTACAAACAAAAAAACTTTATCAAGATATTATACATCAGATACTATGTAAATTAAATATCCCCTTTACGCGTTTCGCTGTATACACATAAAAAAAGACAAACCCATTATTCACGGGTTTGCCTTTTTTCATCCGGGATCTCCGGTTTGTTTTCAGATCAGCTGATTACAGAACTTCAACTGCGGTGATGTGGGGATTTACACCTTCATACCAATAGAGGAAGCCTTCGAGATCGACGGTGTCGCCGGTCTTAAGAGCCTTGACGCCTTCATATGCGGGAGTGCCGCTGCCGCAGAGATAGGACTCAACGGTGAAGGTATAAGTGTTGGTGCCGTCGGTAACGTCGAAGTAAAGGTCATCGCCTTCAGTGCCGCTGCCGTCCCACTTGAAGATGGGTTCGGAAGCAACGGTGAGGCCCTTGAAAGCTACAAATTCGTTCTGGTGAGCTTCCAGCTCGTCGGTGCCCAGAAGAGCAGTGACATCAAATGCGGGAGCAATGTAGAAACCGTCTTCGATTTCGAAGGTTGAGTCGATGATCTCAACTTCGCCTGCCCACTCGCTCTTGTAACCGGTGACCTTGATCTTGGTGCCGGGAACCAGCTTTGCTGCGTCTTCTTCTGCGCAGGTCATGTTGTACATGAAATATGCTCCGTCCTTATCCTGGGTGTAAGCGGTGATGGTGCCGTCCCACCAGGACTGAGTTGCCTGAACGTAGGTTTCAACAACGACTGCGTCGTCGATGGCTGCTGCTGCATATTCAGCATAGGTCATGACGCCTTCGCCCTTGACTTCGGGTGCAGCGACAATACCGGTGATGTGGGGATTGACGCCTTCATACCAATAGAGGAAGCCTTCCATATCAACGGTATCGCCGATGTTGAGAGCCTTGACTCCTTCGTAAGCGGGAGTACCGCTGCCGCAGAGGTAAGATTCAACGGTGAAGTTGTAAACCTGGCCATTGTAGGAAACGTTGAAATAAAGGTCATCGCCCTCGGAGCCGCTGCCGTCCCAGCTGTAAAGGAAGGGGACTTCTTCGCCTGCGGCGTTGACGCTTGCTTCAACAGTCATACCGGTAAAGCTTACGAAAAGGTTCTGCGAGTCGATGAGCTCTTCGGAACCGAGGATGTCGGTCACGTCCTTTGCTTCAGCAACAAAGGTGTCGCCGTCTTCAACAAATTCGAAGGTCGCATCTGCGATTTCGATCTCGCCGGCCCATTCGCTCTTGAAACCGGTAACCTTGATCTTGGTGCCGGGGACCAGCTTTGCTGCGTCCTCTTCGGAGCATGCCATGTTGTAGCAGAAGTATGCGCCGTCCTGATCCTGGGTGTAAGCGGTGATCTTGCCGTCCCACCAGGACTGAGTTGCCTGGACGTAGGTCTCGACTACGACTTCAGTTTCAAGATCTGCTGCAGCATATTCTGCATAGGTCATGACGCCTTCGTCCTTAGTTTCGGCTTCAGGTTCAGTTGTAGCTGTGGGAGTAATCTCGCTGGGGCTTGCAGCGACATCTGTGTTTGTGTCAGTGTTCTTATCGCCGCAGGCAGCCATGGCAAAGACCATGAAGCATGCAAGTGCGATTGCAATAAACTTTTTCATTTTCTTTTTTCTCCTTTTATTCACGGGCTTTTCAGGCCTTTGGATACTAACCAAAAAACATAATAATTATACCCAAATATTGTGAAAAATCAACCGTTTTCTGTGTTATTTGCGTGAAGCCCTGCCCTTCAGCTTTGTGAAAACAAAATAGACGATAATTCCCAACCAGGCCAAAGCAAGGCAGACAAGCAGGGTAACAGCCGTTGAAGGCAGCGGTCCCAGGTCCGCAGGACTTGCACCGGAGCCACCGCCTGTATTGATCTGATCAAGCCTGTAGAGAGACGTTATGTCAGAATAAAGCTTATCCATGTAGGCTTCGTCTATAGTCTCCTTGCGGCGGGTTGACTTTGCAGTGTTTTCGATCATCTGCCCGGCGGCATCGCGAAGAGAAGCGGACCCGTTGAATACAGGAGTTGTAAAGGTATTTCCGGTATTGGCAATGAGCAATTCGGTAGCCTGGATCTTTATATCGTAATGTTCCTTGTTGTCCTCTCCTGACCTGCTCAGGTAATCCTGATACTCGGCGCTGTCCTGAGCCTTGGTGGTGACGGGAGCATAGCCTTCAGTTTCTGCGTAGGCGATCTGGACTTCATTGGTCATCATGAACTGTGCAAAGAGCCATGATGCCAGGACCTCCTGGGAGTCTTCCTTATTAAATATGCAGATGGATGGTCCCTGAGATATCATGCTGACATTTTCCGTGTCAAACTGAGGAACAGCCCTTACGACAGTCTCAAAGTCAACGATTTTATCTTTACTGATATCGGAAAGAGGCGCATTGCTTCCCATCCATGTAGCTCCTGCCGTGGAGTCAACGGCAAATATGCATTGTCCTGCGTTGAGGAAGTTTGCAGGATAGCTGGAGACCTTAAAGGTTGAGAATGCCTGAGTCTTGGCATGCTTGCTTATCTCGTAAAGCAGTTCTCTTGTGGTGTCATTGAAAATGAGAATGTCACCTTCAGCGGTGGAATAGCCTGCCCCCTTCTGCCTGAGCATCTGTATCATCATATTGTCGGTGCTCTTGTAAATAAAGGGGATCATGACCTTCTGACCGTTGATCTTGAAGGTTTCTCCGTCGGCTTCCTTTGCCATGGCTGCCTCAGATACTTCCCAGACAAAGTCCCAGGTCAGAACATCGGGGACGGTGCAGCCCAGGGCTTCCACAAAGTCCTTATTGATGTAGCAAGCCTCGGTGGAACGCATATAGGGAACTGCGTAAAGAGTTCCGTTGATCTTGCATTCTTCAAGGAACTTGGGGACTACCTCTTCGTAAGACGGTCCGTCGTACTCCAGACGACTTCCGCCGAAACCGTAGTTCTCATCGGCGGCAAGACTGTCCAGAGGAACCACTACGTCACTTCCGGTCAAATAAGTGGCAATGTGATCCGGATAGGAAATGCATACGTTGGGAGTCGTATCCGTTGAAATGTTGGTGATTACGTCGTTGTAGATCTTGGCGTAGTCCGTGTAAAGACGGACGTTGACCTTGATGTTAGGGTAGAGCCCTTCAAAGGCTGCAACAGCCTTTTCGTAAATCTCAACCTGAGTCTTATTGGTATCGTTCTTGGCCCAGAAAGTTATTTCGTAATTTCTAGAGGTATCAAATTCGTCGGGAACTTCAAAGCCCGTTCTGCCCCGGGAACCGTGACATCCTGTAAAGAGCATTCCGCACATAACAAGGCAGAGAACCAGAGCAATTATTCTTTTGATCTTCATTAGCCCTTGGTACCTCCTCTGGAAACACCCTCCATGATTTTCTTATGGAAAACCAGGAAGAGAACAATGAGGGGAACTGAAATTACCACCACAGCAGCCATCATAGCGGGAATATTCTCGCGTCCGAAACCGTTTTCACGTATTTCCTGGATACCGTTGGACACGAGGAAATAAGCGGCGTCATCGGTGATAAGACGAGGCCATACATACGAGTTCCAGCATTCAATGACCTTCAGAATAACCACGGTAACTATTGTGGGCTGGCTGATGGGTATCATTACCTTGAACAGATAACCAAGATCGGAACAGCCGTCTACCTTTGCGGCTTTGTAAAGGCTGTCGGGAATCTGTTCAAAGTTTTCCTTAAGCAGGTAAATATAAAAGACCGAGGTGACCGAGGGAAGAATGAGTCCCCAGAAGGTGTTTCTCATATCCCAGTTGGTTATGGTAACAAAGTTGGTGATCACCACCAGCTCCGTAGGGATCATCATGAGAGCAAGGAAAAGTGTAAACACCAGATTCCTGCCCCTAAAGTCCAGACGGGCAAAGGCATAGGCGGCAAAAACAATTACAGCGAGCATTATTGCCGTAGTCGCCAGGGTGAAGATCAATGTATTGACAAAATACCTTGCAAGAGGAACGGCAGTAAATGCGTCAAAATAGTTCTGCAGTGTAGGACTCAGAGTGAAAAATTTTGGAACAAACTCTGAACTGTATGCGCTGTAGCTTTTAACCGAACTGAGTATCATCCAGTAAAAGGGGAAAAGAACCATAAGTCCCCAGACTGAAAGGAGCACATAGGTAACGGTTTTGAGCACTTTGTTTCTGGTTCTGGCGGAGCGCTCGATTTTTTCGTAATCCATCTGATTATTCATAGAGCCCTCCTAAGCCTTAACGTTCTTCTTGCTGATGAGAAGGTTTATTACCGTTATCGTCAGCACAATTGCAAAGAGAATAATAGCGGCTGCGGAAGCATAGGACGGGTATCCGCCGCTGTTTCCGTAGAGCATATCGTAAATATAGCCTACGATGGTGTTCATTCCGGCAGCATTAAGATTGGTTCCGAAAATAGCCACAACATCGCTGTAGGCCTTGAAGGCGCCTATGAAACCCGTAATGACCAGATAGAAGATCATGGGAGATATCATTGGCAGAGTAATGCGGGTGAAAATGCGCCATTTGGAAGTGCCATCCACCTTTGCGGCCTTGTAGTACATCTCGTCAACAGAGGACAGAGCACTGGTAAGGATGAGGATCTTGAAAGGCATGACGACCCATATGGTATAAAAGCACAGGACGAACATTTTGGCCCAATAGGGTCCGTCGATGAAATCAACAGCACTGCCGCCAAAAGCGGTGATGAGCAGGTTTATGAGTCCGTCGCTGTAAGCGGTCTTCTTGAAAAGTATCATGAAGACCAGGCCCACGGCCAGAGTGTTGGTAACGTAGGGAAGGAAAAATACGGTCTGGAAAAACTCCTTGAACTTCTTTACGGAATTGAGTCCTACAGAAATGAGAAGCGCAATGCCGGTGGAAAGAGGTACCGTAATGATTACCAGAATAAAGGTATTCTTCACTGCCTGAAGAAAATAGGGATCGTGAAGAACATAGGAGTAGTTGTAGCCTCCCGTACCGAAAAAGCTCTGGGAAGCGAAGTTGAAGCCTTCTTCAAAGGAGTATATGAGAACGTCTATGAGAGGATAGATCATAAACACACCGATGAAGGCTATGGCCGGCAGAAGGTAGAGCCAGGCCTTATAATTTTTACCGTTTTGCATGTGCCTTACCTCTGCCCTACTTGATCTTTATGCGCTCTTCAGTTTCCTTGTCGAACAGGAAGGCTTTATACGGCTTGACATTGAAGTTAACAGTTTTTGATTTTCTGTCAATCTTAGCATCGCTGGCAATGATAAATCTGAGGCTGTCTCCGGTCTGAGCTTCGTCCTTGCAGACCACGCTGGTATCCCTTCCCATGGTCTCAATATTCAGCAGCTTCATCTTCAGGGGACCAGTCGGATCGGGAATGACGCCCTCAGGTCTTATGCCAACCCAGACATCCTTGTCAGGAACGCCGTGAGCGTCAAGAATGGCATCGGGGCCGACCCAAACCTTGCCGTCTCTGACCTTTCCCTCAAACACATTGATGGGCGGGGTGCCAAGGAATTTGGCAACAAAAAGATTTACGGGATTATCGTAGACTTCCTGAGGTTTGCCGATCTGCTGAATGACGCCCTTTTTCATTACCACTATCATATCCGAGATGCTCATGGCCTCTTCCTGATCGTGAGTAACGAAAATAGTCGTAACTCCGGTCTCCTTCTGTATGCGGCGTATTTCCTCACGAGTCTGAAGACGCAGACGGGCATCCAGATTGGAGAGAGGTTCGTCCAGAAGAAGGACTCTGGGGATCTTGACCAGAGCGCGGGCAATGGCGACGCGCTGCTGCTGACCGCCGGAAAGTTCAGAGGGCTTACGTTCCATGTACTCGTCTATCTGGACCAGTTTAGCGGCTTCAAGAGCCTTGGCGTCCATTTCCTCATTGGTCATCTTTTCGCCCTTTTTAAGGTTTTCCAAGGGGAAGCGGATGTTCTTTCTTACCGTAAGGTGAGGATAAAGAGCATAGTTCTGGAAGACCAGACCTACTCCGCGGTTTTCCGGAGGAAGATCAGTAACATCATCGCCGCCGAAATATATTTTCCCTTCGGTAGGTGCTTCAAGTCCGCTGATGAGATTCAGGGTAGTACTTTTTCCGCATCCCGAAGGTCCCAGAAGGCCTATGAGCTTGCCGTCGGGTATTTCAAAATTGAAACCGTCGACCGCAACGACTTCACCGCCCTCCTTCTTGTTTCTGTTGGGATATTTCTTGGTAAGATTCTCAAGTACGACCTTCATGCTATACCTCTTCGGCCTTTTCCTCGCAGGCCTCTTCACTCTTCATGTTTGCCTCGGCGACCTTTATGATCTCACCGAATTTGCCGATGACATAGCCGTAGGCCTTGGGGCTATGGGGAAGCAGGCAGTCGCTGCAGTCCTTGGCACAGCCTTCCACACTTTTATAGTTTCCGCCGCATTGGCTGCCCAGGGCAAAGAGAGGACAGTAACAGAAAAGGCAATTGAATTCTTCGGGTTTATCGGTTTTATGGCAGGGAAAATACTCACAATCCCGGTTCTGGTGAAATGCAAAGTGTTTTCCTTCCCAGAAAGCTTTTTCGCTCATTTTGTTCCTCCAAATATTAGAGAGTACACTTACTCATATTATCAATATCTTATATATTATATTATTTTTAATGTAGTGACAACCGACATAAAAAAGAGTATGATTGTATACGATATCAGGCAATTACAGATTATGAACATGCTTACGAAGGTCATTTCCCCGTTTTCGTAAACATGCCCACAATATTTTTCGAGGTACTTATCGTCATGACAGACAACTCTTTATTGCAGAATAAAATCAGCTCACTTCCCCAGGATCTTTTCAACAGACTCAGGGATGACATACTCCAGGGCAAAATAGCCGCAGGCGAAAAGCTTACTGAACAGAAGATCTGCAAGGAATACCAGGTCAGCAGAACTCCCGTCAGAGAAGCATTCCAGAAGCTTGAACTGGATGGTCTTATCGATATCATACCCAACCGCGGTGCTTTCGTCGTCGGTCTTACAAAACAGGACATCAGCGACATGTATGAACTGCGCAAGGCCTATGAGACCATCGCTGTTAAGTGGGCCATAAAGCGCATTACCGACGAAGAAATGGCTCAGTTGGAAGAAGCATACGACCTTATGGAGTTCTACACCATGAAGGGTGACACTACCAAGATGCTCCAGATGAACACCAACTTTCATCAGATGATCTACAACGCAACACGCAACCGCATGCTGCAGCATGTTCTTACCTCCTATCAGGTCTATACAAAGAACACCAAGATCAACGAAGGCTACATTATGGACTATTTGGAGGAAGTTCTGGCAGAACACAAGGCCATTTTTATGGCGTTTAAAAACCGCGACATGGAAGCCGCAGTCAAAGCAACAGAAACACACATCGAAAACGGCAAACAGAGAGCCGGATTTCCCTTAAGCCTTGAATAACGGAGATATACATTGGATATTCTTAATATTGTAAAAGAAACGGAGGAGCTCATGAGCTCCTCCGAAATTCTGGGTGCACAAAGTTCCAGAATGGCCGCCCTGCGTGAGAAGCTTGAAGATGAAAACATTACAGTTTCAGTCATAGGCCAGTTCAAGCGCGGCAAAAGTACCCTTATAAACGCATTTCTCGGAGAAAATCTTCTGCCCACAGGCATTGTTCCCATTACTTCAGCGGTCACTGAGATCAGAGCAGGAGAACACAGCGCCGCAGTCAAGTTCACCAACGGTGTCCTTAAGCCCACTGCCTTCGAAGACCTTGAGAAATATGTAAATGAACAGAACAATCCCGACAACAAGCTGGGCGTCGCTTCTGTACAGATTACAGTTCCTTCCGGCTTTCTTGCGGGAGGTGTGACTCTGGTAGACACTCCGGGCGTCGGATCTGTCCACAAGAACAACACCGTGGCAGCCTACGATTTCGTCAAAGAAAGCGATGCTGTCATTTTCATGCTGTCCGTAGACTCACCCATCAACGAGATCGAAATCGAGTTTCTTCGCAGCACCAGAGAATACGCAGGCAAATTCTTCTTTGCGGTAAACAAGGTGGATACCATTCCCGAAACCGAGCTGGCTTCATATCTGGCCTACTGCAAAATGCTCATTAAGTCCATGATGGAGACCGATGACATCACCCTTTGGCCGGTCAGCGCCAAAAGCGGACGGGGAGTGCAGGAACTTAAGGACGTACTTACAGGAGAGCTTAAGGCCAAGACCCGTGAGATCCTTGAAGAAAGCGCACGTCTAAAGACTATAGATGCCTGCGGCAGTGCCCTCTCTCAGATAGAGCTTTACTGGAAGGTCCTTCTCATGCCTCCCGTAGTTCTCAAGGGCAGCCTTTCCACTATGGAAGCAAAGCTCAACGAACTAAAAAACAGCGCCGCCGACATGATCCACCGCCTTGAAGCAGACAGAGACATAATCATCCCCGGCCTTGACAATACCCTTAAGGTACGCCTCAACGAGTTCAAACAGGAGCTGAGCCAGGCTGTTACCGATGCCTTCGGCATGGACTATCACTATGAAATTTCCCAGCTTACCGACGACGGTGAAAGCAAGACTTACGAGTTGGCATCAAAGCTTGGCGCTGCTTACATGGCAGAAGTTGAAAGACTTACAGGCGAACTATCAGCAACTCTGGAAAAGGTACTCATGTACCGCAATAACGATACTTTCGAAGTCGTTGACCGAGTTTACAGACTCAATACCCTTACAAGGACTCTAAAGCGCACCAAAAGAACTCTGGAGGACGCGAAATGAATCTGAAAGATTACCGGGTGATCCTTGCTTCTGGTTCTCCCAGACGCATACAGATGCTTCAGGAAGCAGGTGCGGAGCCTCGCATTATCAAACCTCAATGCGAAGAACTTCTCCACATGCCCCTGGAGCCTCAGCAGATAGTAATGAGTCTGGCCCTGAAAAAAGGTCAGTGGGTGGAAAACAAACTTGCGGAAGAAAACGATCCGGTCCTCCTATCGCAGAACGGCCCCGCCCTTCTCATTGCATCCGACACCATAGTCTACTGCGACAGAGTCATGGGCAAGCCTGAAGACCAAGAAGACGCTTTCAAGATGCTCTCAGAACTTAAAAATCGTACTCACAGCGTTTTTTCCGGTGTCTATCTGAATTTTATACATTCCGGTAAGAAAATCGTTTTTTTTGACGAAACAAAGGTCTTCGTAAACGACTATACAGACGACTGGCTTCGTTCCTACATCGCCACAGGCGAGCCTATGGACAAGGCCGGCGGCTATGCCATCCAGGGGATCTTCGGCTCTATGATAGATCACTTCGAAGGAGACTATGACAATGTAGTCGGCCTGCCTCTGGAAAAGATACTGCAGCTATAAAGAATTACACAACGCACCGCTGGTGGTATAACCAATGAAACTATTTCAGTTTAAAGCAGATATTCAGAATCTTCCGGAGGCCATGGATTTCCTCGAAGCGAGGCTGAAAAAACTGCATGTCAGCAAAAAAGGCATATTGAATTCAATGCTGATAGCAGAGGAATCCATCGTCCAGCTCATTGAAAACGCCGATGAAGACGCAACCGTAAGCATTTCCGTCAATTCGAAGTTTATGGCAGCGACGGTCTATATATCAGCCAAAGGAAAGAAAATCAATTCCGACCTTATGGGCATATCCATGCCTGATGGAACTCCTGACAGCATGACTGAACAAAACCTGCGGGCCATGATGCTCCGGTCTTACTCCAACCATTTCGCATACAACTGGGTGGACGGAAGCAATCACATAATGATCAATTGCGGTAAAAACCAGCGTCAGTTTGCCTACCAGTCGTTCATAGCCCTTGTATTTGCCTTTATACTGGCCTTTGTGCTAAGAGCTGTCCTGAATGCCGGTCAGATAGATATTCTCATAAACCGGTTCCTTAACCCTACACAATCCATTATGCTCAACCTGCTGACTTTGGTCACGGCACCTACGGTCTTCTTCTCCATTGTAAGCTTTGTTTCCAAGTGCACAGGTATTTACAGTTCAGGCAAACTGAGCATACGCATTATATCTTTCTTTGCTTTTACTTCCGTCATTTCGGTACTTCTGGGTTACCTTATCTTCTCGGTTTTCAAACCCGGAGTTGAAGGCCAGCTGGCCGATTTAGTCCTATACAGCAGCGAAAAGATAGAATGGGAGAGCACCATACTCGGTATGATCGCGGACATTGTTCCGTCCAACATCATCGCTCCGTTCCTTAACACAAAGGCTACGCAGCTTCTCTTTTTAGCCCTCATCTGCGGCGTTGCAGTAGGACGGGCCGGAAGGTTCTCTGCTCAACTTCGTGAAATGGCCGATGCCTTTGATACCCTTTTCTCCAAAATACTGGAGATCATCAGCGGCTGCATTCCCTTTGCGGCCTTTGTGGCAATGCTCATCAACTGCCTGAGCACGGGAACTAAAACCATAGTTTCAATGCTCCACTTCTTTGTAACCGTATTTATCGGAATGATAGGTCTTTTACTGCTGTATTCCCTCATGGTAACGGCGGTAGGTCTGAATCCTCTTCCCTTTATACGTAAATGCACAAAACTCATTCGGCACAGCCTTCTGGACAAGTCATCAGTAGAGGCTGTTCCTGCAACTATACGCTGCTGCAAGAATGAACTGGGCATATCTAATGATATATGCTCCATTGCCATTCCCCTCGGGGCAGTAGGCAATCTTGATGCGAACTGCATATATCTGACTATTTCAGTTCTGTACCTCATAAGAATATGCAGCATGGGAGCCTTCGTCGGAGCCCTAATACCCCTGGCCATCATGATACTGCTCTTGTCTCTCGGTTCTCCCATTACTCCGGGATCCGTAATACTTACCCTGACTATGCTTTCCTCTTACAGTGGTATTTCCATTGCGGCTGTCAGCCTTTTGTTTGGACTCAATGCCTTCATTGAGCTGTTCCTGTCAGCCTGCAATTCTGCCGGAGATGTGGCTGTGGCCCTTATTCTCGCCAAAAGACGGGGTAAACTGGACAAAAAAGTATACAACTCATGACCATAAGGATTTAATTCAAATCGTATTGGAATCTATAGACAAGACTAAGTTTTCTTGGTTTTGTCTTTTTTTTCGGCTTGTCAGTTGCCAAGCACCGGCGGCCCCCAATGGTCACCTTGTACAACATAATAAACTACCGGACAGATGTATTGTACCGGTGACACGCTCTCGCTCACGGGGGCACCCCCACGCATCGGTGCCTCGTCGGAGCCTGATGTCTCCTCCTCGTGCTAAGCTCTGTCTGCGCCTGCGGCTTGTCAGTCGCCAAGCACCGGCGGCCCCCAATGGTCACCTTGTACAATACATCTGTCCTGCGCAGTAATTTGAAAAGCATTCTCAGCATAAAAAGCAAACTCGCTATTCACGAGTTTGCTCAGACTGAAGACAAAACTAAGTTTTTCTTGGTTTTGTCTTTTGTTTTGTAA
>JAKSSR010000015.1 GCA_024402995.1 Clostridia bacterium
GGAATACCGATGAGGTAGGTCTTGTAGAAGTATCCGAAGAGGGGGTCCAGGATGACGTTGAAGCCCAGGGCTGCAATGGATGAAATGAGAGCGATCTTGGTCTGTCCCTTGACGGTCTTTTCTTCTTCGATCTTGAAGATCTTGCGGGATACAAGGCCTGTGATGAGTCCGATGACCAGCTTGAGTATGAAGGTCTTAGGTGCGGAAGTGACATAGCCGGAAGTAAGGTCGGCAATGGTCAGTCCCAGGGCGCCTGCTGCGCCGCCCCAGCCGCCGCCCAGGAGAAGGGCGCCGATGACCACCAGGGCGTTGCCCAGGTGGAAGGAGGTGCGTTCGGTACCTACGGGAATGTCTATACGCAGATACATGAAGACGATGTATGCGAGTGCCGCGATAAGAGCGCACTGTGTTAATTTAAGGATTTTCTTGTTTCTCATAATTCAACTCCTTTGGCTGTTCAATTTACGCTACTATTATCGTTGTTTTTGGTCTTAATAAAATATCCAGAATAAAAGAAAATAATAATACCAGATGAATAGTATTCAGGCAGACGCGGCGCAAAGGCCTCCCTTTGCTTTTCAACAAAAGTGATGTATAATTAACTATTAAATCTCTGGATAATATGGAGCATACTGATGAAAAGAAAACTCTTATTTTTACTTTTATTTGTAATATTTGCCGCTGTCCCTGCCTTTGCCGATGATACTTTCGTCCCCCTGAAGGTGGTCTGCAATGGCGAAAGCCTTTCCACCGGCTACGAATATCACGGCAATCTTTATATAACCCTGGACGATTTCCTCAAGTACGGAAAAACCGAAAGCTTTACTATAAACTCATCAAGAAACCAGATCTTTTTCGATCCTGCTGATTTTGATATTTTCATTGCAGACAGCAAGACTACGGAATTTATAAAGAATAACGCAGGAACAGTCCATGTATCCATGCGCGGGATCGGGAGCAAGACTTATGTTCCTCTGGTGGTCCTTGCCGATTTTGCTGAACTGAGCTATGAGTTTGAAGGCGAGAAACTGACTCTATATCCGGCAGTCTCAACGGAAGGGCTTTATAAAGTCACCAAGACCTGCACTGTTACATCATCTCTGGTAAAGGGCTCCGGAAAGAGCTATCAGCTTTCTCCCAATTCCGGTGTTTTTTTCAGCATAAAGAAGGATTTCGGCGTCATGAGCCTTGTTGAGACCATAAACGGCGATACAGTCTACATTATGAATGACTGCATCACTTCTGCCGAAGCCAGTGACGCAGACAAGATTCCCGTTTATATTTATAATTCCAAAGAAAAGGCAGATTACGGCCGCAAATTCAACATTGCCTGGGATCAGAATCCCAAGGCGTCTCCTGACAGTGTGGATGGGGTCGACGTCATCGCTCCCTTTGAATGGTTCTATCCCATGGTTGGAGAGGGCGGAACTCTCGGCAACAATGCCAACGTGGGATACTCCATAGAAGCCCACGCCAACGGTTACCGCGTCTGGGCCACTGCCACCAACGCTTTTACCACTTCCGGATCCACCAAGTTCACTCTTGGAATTTTCCAGAACGAGGAACTGCTCAGCAAAGTCTGTGCCCAGTACCTGTTTTACTGTGCACTCTATGACGTTGACGGGCTCAATATCGATTATGAGGACCTCTATCTGGACGGCATGAAGGCCGGACTTACAAAGATGATGAGGACCCTCAGCGAGTACACAAACCGCATGGGCCTTGATCTTTCCATTGCCACATTGGTCCCTGAAAGCTGGAATCTGGCAACCTATGATTACAAGGCTCTGGGAGAATGCTGCGACTACGTTACCCCAATGGCCTACGATGAGCACTACAATGTGGCTTCCGGCATCGGTTCCACTTCCTCTAAGGGTTGGTATGTCCGCAACATGAAGACACTGCGCAGTTATGTGCCCTCTGAGAAGATTCTTATGGGCGTCCCTCTTTACTGCTTTGTATGTAAAACCGATGCCTCCGGAAACTTTGTGACCTGCACAAAGCTCTCTGCCAACAGAGTTATGAATAACGTTAAGGCTGCAGCGAAGAACGGCAAGATAATTACCGGTCCGGAGTGGCTGGAGGATGACGGTCAGTATTACGTAGAATATGTGGATGGTGATTATGTCACCAAGATCTGGCTGGAGGATACCCGCTCTGTTGCTCAGAGAATCGCCTGTGCCTATGATCTGGACCTGGCCGGTACTGCCTGCTGGTCCATAGACCACGTTGTCAATGATTTCTTCAAGGTCTTCAGTGACGTCAATGAAGGCGGAGTTGATCCCAACAGCATTACTCCCGCTTATCCCCCGGAGGATTAATATATGACCGATGAAACGCGTCTCATAATTCTCTTTGCACTGGCCGGACTGTTTCTTGTGGTCATGGTCGTCATGATGTTCATCATGGCGGGACAGGCCCGAAATCTCAACCGTCTGCGCAAGGAAGTTGAGGCTCACGAAAAGGAAAGGAACAAGGACGCCCAGCGCATGGACGCGGCAAATCAGGCTAATTTTACTGCTCTTGCCAATATGCTCAGCGACGGCAGTCTGCGTACTGATCAGCAAATGGAGAATCTCCGCCAGTCGGTGGACCGCCATCTGGAGACCATGCAGGCCGACAACGGCGAAAAGTTAGAGAAAATGCGTCTTACCGTGGAGGAAAAGCTGCAGCAGAGCCTGGATGAACGCCTTGCCCGTTCCTTTGCTTCTGTCCGTCAGAGTCTTGATGACGTATACAAAGGCCTTGGCGAAATGCAGGGCCTTGCCAAGGACGCCAGCGACCTGAAGAAGGTCCTGTCCAACGTAAAGACCCGTGGCATTGTGGGCGAAATTCAGCTGGGAGCCATACTGTCCCAGATACTTGCTCCCTCCCAATACCTTGAAAATACTCCCGTGGTGCCCGGCGCAGGCGAAAGAGTAGAGTACGCTGTCCGCATGCCCGGCGACGGCAGCAGAGATGTTCTTCTGCCCATAGATGCCAAGTTCCCCGGTGACGCTTACAGTTATGTTATGAACGCCTATGAAAGTGGCGAGAAAGGCCGCATAGAAGAGGCCAGAAAGGCTCTGTGGCAGGCTCTCCGCAAGTCAGCCAAGGATATTCACGATAAGTATATTGTCCCGCCTTATACTACGGATTTTGCCGTAATGTTCCTGCCCTTTGAGGGCCTTTACGCGGAGGCGATTAACCTTGGAATGCTTGAGCTTGCACAGAAAGACTTTCATGTTATGATAGCCGGACCGTCTACCGTTTCCGCTTTGCTCAACAGTCTGCAGATGGGTTTCAAAAACCTTGCCATCCAGCAGAATGCCGACAGGGTGTGGACCGTTCTCGGCAGTGTAAAGGGCGAATTCGACAAGTTCGAAGGAGTGCTCAAGCAGGCTCAGCAGCGCATAAATCAGGCCAATGCGGAGCTTGATAAACTCATAGGAACAAGAACGAGAATGATACAGAGAACCCTCCGCGACGTTCAGACCCTCGGCGGTCCCGAACAGGGAGATCTCGATTACCTGGAAGAGGATAATTAATGAGCGTATTTGCCATTGCCGACCTTCACCTGTCTTTCGGAGATACAGTGGATAAACCCATGGACGTCTTCGGACCGGCCTGGGAAGGCTATGCGGAAAAACTGAAAAAAAACTGGGAGGAATGTGTCGCCCCGGGCGATACGGTCATCATTCCCGGCGACGTCAGCTGGGGTCTTCATCTGGATGAAGCTCTGGCCGACCTTGCGTGGATCGACGCTCTGCCAGGAACCAAGGTCCTCATTCGCGGGAATCACGATCTCTGGTGGTCCTCCATGGCAAAGATGCGCAAACTTTTTGACAGTGTAAAGTTCATTCAGAACGATGCTTACATGGGCGATGGCTTTGTGGTCATGGGAAGCCGCGGATGGATATGTCCCGGCGACGGTCATTTTTCCGAGGCAGATGACCGGAAAATATACACGAGAGAAGTCATGAGGCTGGAAATGAGCGCAGCGGCGGCATCAAAGCTGGTAACCGAAGCCCGCGAAAGGGGGGAGGAACCTGTGCTCATAGGCGCCATGCACTTCCCGCCTACCAACGAAAAAAAGCAGCCCTCAGAATTTACCGAGATCTTCGGCACAGCCGGATGCAAGGCCGTTGTTTACGGTCACCTTCACGGAGAACATGCCTTTTATAACGGTCCCTACGGAGATTACGACGGCGCGGAGTACATGCTCTGCTCTCTGGATAAGCTCCAATGCACGCCTAAACTCATACTCGAATGACAGGAGGTAAATGATGCAGAATCTTGAAAAGCAATTTCACATCCACTGCGCCGAAGGCGACGTAGGACGTTATGTTATTCTTCCCGGCGATCCGGGACGCTGCGAGTCCATAGCAAAACTTTTCGACGACTATCATTTTGTGGCCAGCAACAGGGAATATACTGTTTATACCGGAACTATTGACGGTGTAAAGGTCTCGGTATGCAGCACCGGAATAGGCGGCCCCTCTGCGTCCATTGCCATGGAAGAGCTTCATAATATAGGCGCCGATACCTTTATCCGCGTCGGTACCTGCGGAGGCATAAAGCTGGACGTTAAAAGCGGTGACATTGTCATTGCCACCGGCGCCATTCGCTATGAACATACAAGTACAGAATACGCTCCCATTGAATTCCCCGCTGTTCCCGATTTCGGAATTGCTACCTGCCTTGTAGAAGCGGCGGAAAAGCTGGGCAAGCGTCATCATACCGGCGTGGTCCAGTGCAAGGATTCCTTCTACGGTCAGCACAATCCCGCCAAGAGCCCCGTCAGCTACGAGCTTCTCGCAAAGTGGGAAGCCTGGAAGCGTCTCGGTGTTCTTGCCAGCGAAATGGAAAGCGCCGCTCTCTTTGTAGTGGCCAGCTCCCTTGGCTGCCGCTGCGGCTCCTGCTTCCACGTTGTCTGGAATCAGGAAAGAGAAGCTGCGGGTCTTGATCAGGAAATGTCCGAAGTAACTGCCGGCGCGGTTGAAACAGGCGTAGAAGCTCTGAGAATACTCATCGCAAAGGATAAGGCAGGAGGAAAGTAAATAAACTCTTTCTGCCTTAAAAAGAACAAAACGCAAAGAAAAATGCCCGCTCACAAGAGCAGGCATTTTCTTTTTGGAGGCGACACCCGGATTTGAACCGGGGATAAGGGTTTTGCAGACCCGCGCCTTACCACTTGGCTATGTCGCCAAAATGCCGGAACAAATCCGGCATTTTGTTTTAATGGCTGGGGTACAAGGATTCGAACCTTGGGATACCGGAATCAGAATCCGGGGCCTTACCGCTTGGCGATACCCCAACAGCACTTTGGTATTTTACCACCATTCTTTAGAAAAGAAAAGGGGGTTTTTAAAAAAAATATGGGGTGGGTGGTGAGATTCGAACTCACGTATACTGGAGCCACAACCCAGGGTCTTAGGCCACTTGACGACACCCACCATATAAATTTGGCGACCCGAACCAGGCTCGAACTGGTGACCTCCAGCGTGACAGGCTGGCATTCTAACCAACTGAACTACCGGGCCGCAAAATAAAAAATGGTAGCGGCGAATGGATTCGAACCATCGACCTGCCGGGTATGAACCGGACGCTCTAGCCAGCTGAGCTACACCGCCACACATTAGCGCAATTGCGCGCTGCACGAATTATATTAGCAGTACCAAAGAGTTTTGTCAACAAATATTTTGAGGATATGTAAAAAAACTTGCGGTCATTTTGTCAAAATGGTATTATTTATGCCATGAAGAGAATAACTACCTATTCAGCCCGCAACGCTTCTGTCCTTGTGTGGCTCGCGGTACTGCTTATGACTGTGTCGGCAGTGACCCGCATCGCGTTCTTCTCCGGAGTAGGGAGACTGAGCGCCGGCGTGGTGTTCCTCCATATTATACTTCCCGCTGCAGCAAATCTTATTTATGCAATCAGGCTGCCGTTGAAAGGCGAGAAGATGTTCTATGTGAGCATAACTCCCACGTTCCTTGCATGTGTATATTTTGCCTGTGTAAGTCTCAGACTCAATATACCCGTCTATATGACCATTGTACTCGTTCTGTTCTGCCTGGTTCAGTACGTTCTTTTTGCGCTGACCTTCAAGGGCAGGCTGGCAAGCAAACTTCCCGTTCTTGCCGCATGGGTATTGCCTGCTGTATGGTTCGCCGTAAGCGCCACCTTCAGGTATGATTTCGTCTACATTTTCCAGCATCAGCTCATGCTGGTCCTTTCCGACCTGAGCCTTTACGCCGGCATAGTAGTGGCCATTCTCAGCGCAAAGAAGCTTCCCGATCCAGAAGAAGGCGAAGCCTACCGTCTCCGCTGGGGCGACCGTCCCGACGGACGTCTCATCAGATCGACTCCGGCAATGTCCAAGCTGAACCCCTACTTTATGCCTTACAGAAACGGCGCGACCAACTTTGTTTCCGATTCCATTGAAATAACCGCCATGGAGCGCTATATCCGCCAGAAGAGAAGGGAAGGCCTGAAGCATTTCGGCATTACCCACGTTATTCTGGCCGCATACGTCCGCGCCTGCGCAGAGCTTCCCGGCCTTAACAGATTCCTTTCCGGTCAGAAGGTATACCACCGCTTTACCATTGACGTAAGCATGGTCGTAAAGAAGGAAATGGACAACGATTCGCCTGATACCGTAATAAAGGCTCACTTTGATCCGGCCGATACCGCAGCCGACGTTTACCGCAAGTACGACGAGGTTCTTCAGAGCATACGTACTCCGGAACTGGACAGCGATTTTGACAAGATCGCAGGCCTTATAGACCTTATCCCGGGTCTCTTCAAGAAATTCTTCATCTGGGTACTCACTGTTATGGATTACTTCGGAGTTCTTCCGGGGATCATCAATGAACTCAGCCCCTTCCATTGCTCCATGTTCATTACTTCCATGGGATCTCTGGGCATTCCGCCCATTTACCATCACTTATACAACTTCGGAAACTGCCCGGTGTTCTGCTCCTTCGGCTGCAAGCGCACTGAGTACGAACTGGATTCCGAAGGCAATGTTCAGCCCCACAAATACGTTGATATCAAGTGGGTCACTGACGAAAGAATCGTCGACGGTTTCTATTACGCCAGCGTAATGAAGAGAATGCGTTCTCTCATGCTTCATCCCGAAAGGCTGGATGAAGTTCATGAAGTCACCGAAGACATCCTCTAGGAGATTAAATGAGAATTTTAACTGTATTATCAGCTATATTGCTTGCCGCAGGCGGAGGTTTCTGCTACTACTTCTCCACCAGCGCCTTTTCCGCTCTGGCTTTTGTCCTTGGGGCGGTCATGGTGGGGGGCGGCGTATGCGTGCTGCTTTCCTACGTTACGGCAATAAAGACACCCTACAAGCTTCCTGATACGGTATTTGTCGAAGGGCTGGTCACACTGCTCTTCGGTTTTGCCGTGCTCAACAATCAGGTCAGCGAGCTGATGATCACCACCTTCTACGGAACCTGGCTGACTCTTTCCGGTGCCACCAGACTCTCCCAGAGTTTTTCCGTAAGCCGCCATAATTCCCGTGACTGGGCCAAGATCATTCCTGCGTCAATGCTTTGCCTTATCGGAGGCGTAGTCATGCTTATGCAGACCCTTGTCAAGGACTACAACCCTGTCGCTCTTGTGGGTACAGCCATGCTGCTCAACGCTCTGAGCCTGCTGCTCTATGCTCTCTACATGAAGCCGCACGTATTAAAGCAGGGTGAGATCGATGCAAGAGCAAGAGCTGACGCCAAGGCAAAGGCCGTTGAAGAAAAGCGCAAGAAACGTGAAGAAATGCGCAAAATGAGCCGCAGGGAACGCAAGGCTGCCAAGGAAGCCCTGAATACTGTCCAGAAGGAAGAGCTTGAGGCTCTGAGAGAAGCTGACGCCAAGGCTTTGGCAGAAGCAGAGGCTAACCCCGCAGGCAGCGGGGTATCCGGAGACACTGTATCTCTTACTCCGGAAGAGGTGGAAGAGATACGTGAACAGACCGAAGAAGCTTACGAAGCTGAATTAAAGAAGGCTGAAGCTGCGGAGAAAGCTGCTGAAAAGCCTGCAGAAGAGATACAGGAACCCAGGATCACTGCCGTTAATCTGGCAGAACTTGAAGAAATCAAGGAAGTTGAATTTGAAAAAGTTGAACTTCCTTCTCCCGAATATCTGGCCAGCGGCGGCGAAGCCGCAAAGCGCGACGAGTTCCTCAAGGAGCTTGACGCAGAGGTCAAGACTGAAGAAGAAAACAGCACCTTCACTCCTGTAAAGCTTGAAGAACTGGTGGCTGAAGAGGCTCCAAAGAGTGTTTCCGATGCCGAAAAACGAGCCGTGGAAAAGAGACTCACTACCTCCTTCCACTGGCCAAAGAAACTGCAGAAAGAGGATCTTTAAATGAAGATCTTTGACGTTCTTGTTGTCGGCGGCGGAGCCGCCGGCCTGGCCGCTGCGTCCAAAGGCGGCCCCACGTGGGTCCTTGCGGAAAAAAACAGCGAGCTTGCAAAGAAAATATATGCGACCGGAAGCGGCCGGTGCAACTACATGAATTCCTCGGCCTCAGGCCTTCCCGGCGGTTTTACGCCGCAGGCACTTAGGGAAGAACTGGAGGCCATTGGGATTTACGGCAAAGAGGAGGAAGAGGGCAGACTGTACCCCCGCTCCGGAAAGGCCGAGGACGTTGCCCTGGCCCTTATTCATTCTGTAAGGCGCAGCGGAACTCAGGTCGTCACTGATTTTGACGCCTGCAGTGCCGTCCGCGACGGCGATATCTTTACGGTAACAGCCAGAGATGGCCGTAAGATCTGCGCAAGAAAGCTTATTCTTGCCACCGGCGGAAAAGCCGGGATCCAGTTCGGCTGCGAAGGCACCGGTCTGAAAATGGCTGCGTCACTGGGGCATAAAGTGCTGAAGCCTATTCCCGCCCTTACCGGTCTTTCCTGTGAAGAGGACCTGGGCCCGCTGGCCGGCGTCCGCGTCCGCGGAAGACTTTCCTTTATTAAGAACAGAGACGGAATGAGCCTGCCTCTTGCCTGCGACAGCGGAGAAATACAGTTCACAAAGACCACTGTCTCCGGGATCTGCACCATGAATCTCAGCCGTTTTTACAGGCTGGAGGAGGGAAGCAGTTTCTTCCTAATGATAGACTTCTTTGAGGAACTGAATGCAGATGCCCTTATGAGCCTGCTTTCAGCCCGCTGCAAGGCTTTTCCTGCTGAGAACGCAGGATTTATCCTCAATACCCTTGTTCCTGCAAAATTGGCCGATTTTCTCCTTAAAGGGGCCGGTATCGATCCCAAAGCCAAGTGCGGGGAATTAAAGGAAAGGCAGCTTCTCATGCTGACCGCTTCCTGCAAGCTGACTCGTCTCCACGTTACGGGAGCAGGCGGCTGGAAGGATGCCCAGGTCACCTGCGGAGGCATTGACCTTTCTGAAGTTGATACTCAAACCATGGAATCACGCGTAGTCCCCGGTCTGTACCCGGTGGGCGAAATTCTCGATTATGACGGACCCTGCGGAGGCTACAATTTGTCCTGGGCCTTTGCCTGCGGTTTTACTGCTGCAAGATGATCAGAATACATGAAATAAAACTGAGAGCGGGAGAAAGCGAAAGCAAGCTCCCCGGAAAAGTCGAAAGGCGCCTTGGTCTTCCAAAGGGAAGCGTCTTAGGCGTGCGCATCGTAAAGGAATCTCTGGATGCCCGTGAAAAGCCGGACGTTTACAGAGTTTTCAGCCTCGACGTAGAATCGGACCTTCCGGACCATACCTTGCTTCTTGCCGCTAAAAACAAGAAAGTCAAGGCTGCCGAAGTGAACGAGCAGCCTTATGTTTTGCCCGAAATGACCAGAGAACTGAAGCACAGACCTGTAGTCGTAGGCTTCGGTCCCTGCGGAATTTTCGCGGCCCTGACACTGGCCAAATACGGTCTTAAGCCCATTGTCATCGAAAGAGGCGCAATGATGGAACGCCGCATTGAGGCTGTGGAAGAGTTCTGGAACGGCGGAAAACTTGACCCTAATGCCAACGTTCAGTTCGGTGAAGGCGGTGCGGGGACCTTTTCTGACGGCAAACTCACTACGGGGACCAGAGACGCCGCTCAGCGCGTAGTTCTGGAGGCTTTCGTAGACGCCGGAGCTTCCCCTGCCATTCTTTACAGGCAGAAGCCCCACATCGGTACCGACGTTATACGCCGTGCTGTTGTGGAACTTCGGAAGAAGCTTCTGGATATGGGCGCTCAGTTCCGCTTCATGACTCTCATGAAATCCGTGGAAATAGAAAACGGAGCCGTAAAGGGAATTACCGTATCTTCCTGCGGTGCGGACGAATTTATAGAAACCGACACTGTAATCCTTGCTCTGGGCCACAGCGCAAGGGACAGCTTTGCCATGCTCAACGAAAAGGGCCTTAAACTGGAACAGAAGCAGTTCTCCATGGGCGTAAGAATAGAGCACCCTCAGAGAATGACCGACATGGCCCAGTACGGCGCACTGTCCTCCGATCTGGGCATAGGCCCCGCCGATTACAAACTGGCCGTAAGAACGTCTGAAGGCCGCGGCGTTTACACCTTCTGCATGTGCCCGGGCGGCTATGTGGTCGCCTCTGCTTCAGGTGAAGGACAGGTGGTCACCAACGGAATGAGCGAAAGCCTTCGTGACGGCGAAAACTCCAACAGCGCTCTTCTCGTAGACGTGCTTACTTCCGATTTCGGCGCCGACGACCCTCTGGCCGGTGTTCGCTTCCAGGAAAAATACGAACATTTAGCCTTTGAAGCCGGCGGAAGCAATTACAGAGCTCCCGCTCAGATGGTGGGGGATTTCCTTGGAAAAGGCACTTCTGCTCCTTCAGGCGGTCCCGAGCCTACTTACCGTCCGGGTGTTACCTGGACTGATCTGGATAAATGCCTGCCGGATTTCGTTTCTGCTTCAATACGCGAAGCTTTGCCCCTTTTGGACCGCAAACTGCACGGTTTTGCCGCTTCCGACGCGGTCATGACGGCCATAGAGAGCCGAAGTTCCTCTCCTGTGCGCACCAGGCGCGATGAGAATGGCTGTGCTCTGACCTATGACGGTGCAGTGATTTCCGGCCTTTTCCCTGCAGGAGAAGGCGCCGGTTACGCCGGAGGAATCATGTCTTCCGCCGTTGACGGCATCCATGCGGCCGAGCATGCTGTGTGCCAATAATCCGCAAAACCTGAACATTGTGAAAAAAAGATAAAAAAGAGTGCAAAAAAGCACTCTTTTTTTCTTGTAAGTCCTTGACTTTTATATATAATGGAGGTAATAGGAAGAAGTCGATTTTGAACGCGGAGGCTCAAAATGTATCCAGTATTGATTTTACGGTGCGAAACAGTCTGTATTATCATTCTCTCCCTTTTGATGATAACGTCCAGGTCCTACCACCTGGGCCGAAGCAGCAAAACCTTTTACAGGCTTTGCTGGTTTGGCATAATTCATGTGGTCTTTGACATAATAACCGTCTGGACGGTAAATCACCTGGAAACCGTTCCGCCGGCGATCAATTACACAGCCCATCTCGTGTTTTACGTGAGTGCCATACTTTTTTCTCACGAGATCCTGGATTATGTTATTGCCCTTTGCTATCCCGCCAAGGCTAAACACATATATTACATAGGCCTTGCTCTTCCCGGAATATATCTTTGCTGCCTGCCCTTCCTGCCCATTGATTATATTGCAGTAAACGGCACCAATTCCAGCACGGGGCCTGCCGCATACGTAGGCTACGGCATAGCTTTCGTTTATTTTTTCTCTGCCACGGCGGTAATTCTCAAAAATCTTAAAAAACTCAATAAATCTATTAAAATTACCCTTCTTCCCGTCCTCGTCATTCTCATTCTCACCGAAATCCTGCAGGCTTTCTTCAGGGAGCTTCTCTTTACGGGAAGCACTGCGACCATAGTTACCGTCGCCTTCTTCTTTACTCTTGAAAGCCCTGTCAAGATCTTTGAGAGAAAGGTCATGACTGACGCTCTTACCGGCGTCCGTTCCCGTCACAGCTACGACCAGAACATTGCGGAACTTGACGAAGCGTTCCGTAAAAATCCTTCATCTGACTACATTTTCGCCTTCTGTGACATCAACAATCTCCGCGCAGTCAATGCCCGTTTCGGCCATGCCGAGGGTGACAGCTACATAAACTTCATCTCCTCCATAATGACCCGTGAGCTGGTCAGTGCCGAAGGCATTTACCGCATGGGCGGCGACGAATTCCTGGTCATTTACGTAGGAGTCCCCGAAGAAAAGGCGGCCTCCGAGCTTTCAAGAGTCCATCTTGCTGCCGAGTGTGAATCAAGAGACATGGACTATGATCCCTCCGTTGCTATCGGTTACGCAGTTTCTTCCGAGGAGTACTCCAGCCTGCGCGACGTTCTCCGCACTGCGGACTACATCATGTACCGCAACAAGGCTGAAATGAAGGGCCAGAAGGCCTTCCTCAAGGGGATCAGAGGCACTCGTCTCAACCTTTCCGGCCTTACAGACCGCGTCTTTGACGCCATGTGCTCTTCCAACAGCAAGAGCTATCCTTTCATCACCAACATGGAGACCGGCGTAACGAGGATCTCTGATTACTGGAAAGATTTCTTCAATCTTCCCGACATTTTTTACGCAAAGTTCAATGATATCTGGATCGACTATATCCACCCCGAAGACCGTCAGGACTTTTTGGATGATATTGGAGCGACCCTTAACGAAAAGCAGCAGTTTCACAATGCAGAATACCGGGCGCTGGCTCCCAACGGCGAGTACGTGGCCTGCTCATGTCACGGCTCCATTTATCACGGAAAAGACGGTGAGCCTGACGTTTTCGCCGGCTATATGATCAACCACGGTGTGGCTGATACCGTTGATCCCATTACCGGTCTTAACAACGTGAAGATCATTTCCCGCAAGGTGGCAGAGGCCAAGGTTCAGGGAAAGACCGTTACTGTACTGAAAATACGTATCAGAAACTACGTCCGCATCAATCTGCTCTACGGTTATGAGGCCGGTGACGACCTGCACCGTTCCATAGGCGCGAGACTCTGCGAAATAGTCGGAGACTACGGTGTGGTCTACTGTCAGGACGGCTCTAACTTCTCAATTCTCTTCAACGGCGAAGACAGGGCTCTGGTCCGGGTCATGGCAAGACGCATAAGCGACAGCTTTTCCGGCGGTATACGTCTCAACGGTTCTGTTCTTCCTCTGGACATCTGTGCCGGCGCCATGATAATCAGACCTGACTGCGAAATGCAGCAAAATGAACAGCGCAGTGCCTTGATTGCTGCTCTTGAAGAATCGGCAAGCTTCCGCCACGGCGAGCTGGTCTTTGTTGACGAGATCCAGGACAAGGGCTCCGCCGACTTCCGTCTCTTAGCTGACATCCACCACGATGCCCTGGGCGACAAGGAACACTTCTATCTCCGCTATCAGCCTGTCAATGCCGCATATACGGGCGAGATCATGGGTGCAGAAGCCCTTATTCGCTGGGCCTCTCCCAAGTACGGTGAAGTAAGGCCCGACAGGTTCATCGCCTTCCTTGAAAACGATCCCTGCTACTACGATCTGGGCTTCTTCATACTGAGAAAGGCCCTTGAAGATGCAACGGAATTCAAGAAGCGCAATCCCTTCTTCAAGATAAACGTTAACGTTACCGCACTGCAGCTCCAGCACGACGATTTCCTTCCCAAGGTTCTTGATCTGCTCAAGAAGTTTGATTTCCCCTGCGGAGATCTGGTCCTGGAGCTTACGGAACGCTGCAAGGAATTGGACGAGTCCTTCCTTAAGGAACGCATTATGGCTCTTCGCCAGGCAGGCATACGCGTTGCTCTGGATGACATGGGTACCGGTTATTCAACTATCAGCCTTCTGGTCAACATCCCCATGGACGAGATCAAACTGGATAAGGACTTTACTCAGAAGCTCCTCAACAGCCGCGAGCACCAGATCATTGCCGACGCTCTCTGCAAGGGCGTTCAGAATGCCGCCGTCGATCTTTGTTTCGAAGGCGTAGAAAACAGAGAACTGCTGGATTTCATAAAGGGCTACGGTCCCTTCCTCTGCCAGGGCTACTACTTCGCAAAGCCCCTTAAAGCAAACGAATTTGCCACCTTTATGGACAGCAAAAAAAGAATTGCCCGCTGAAGCAGGCTGAAAACTGACTATTAAAATACCCGCCGCAAAAGAGTGTGTTCTCCTTTTCGGCGGGTGTTTTTCTGTTCTGTTTTTTTGTTCATCAAGTCCTTTATACTAAAAGTGACTTTCCTTCCATTTCTTCGGGAACGGGTATGTTCATAAGGGTGAGCATGGTCGGTGCCAGGTCGCAGAGAGCACCGTCAGTAAGCTTGCCTTCGCCTCCCACGAGAACAATGGGGACGGGGTTGGTGGAGTGAGCTGTGACTACCTTGCCTTCTTCGTCGTACATCTTGTCTGCGTTGCCGTGATCGGCGGTGAGAAGGATCTTTCCTCCGGCCTTTGACATAGCCTCAGCCACTTTGCCTACGCAGCTGTCCACAGCCTCAACGGCCTTTACCGCTGCGTCAAAGACTCCTGTATGGCCTACCATATCGCAGTTGGCGTAGTTGAGAATGATCATGTCGTATTTGCCGCTTTCAATGGCCTCTATGACCTTGTCAGTGACCTCGTAAGCGCTCATTTCCGGCTGCAGGTCGTAGGTGGCTACCTTGGGGGAGGCCACTAAAATGCGGTCTTCACCTTCGTAGGGCGCCTCTACGCCCCCGTTGAAGAAGAAGGTCACGTGGGCGTATTTTTCGGTCTCGGCTATCCTCAGCTGAGTCTTGCCCAGAGACGCCATATATTCGCCCAGAGTGTTCTTCAGGGACTGGGGCTTGAAAGCGATCTTAACGTTGGGGATGGTGGCGTCATAGGTGGTGAAGCAGACGTAGTTGATCCCTACGGTGCTTACCTTTCTTTCAAAGGCGTCAAAGCCGGGATCCACAAAGGCGCGGGTGATCTCTCTTGCTCTGTCCGGGCGGAAATTGAAGAAGACCAGAGAGTCCTCTGCCTTGACGGTGCCTATGGCCTTGCCGTCTTCGGCAACAGCACCGGGAAGAACGAATTCATCGGTTTCGCCGTTGTCACGGGCGGCCTTAAGAAGAGCGGATGCGCTTTCAGCCTGACGGCCTTCGCCCAGAGTATAAAGATCATAGGCTGTGACCAGGCGCTCCCAGCGCTTGTCTCTATCCATGGCGTAGAAACGTCCGCAGATGTCGGCGATTTTGCCTACACCGGCCTGAGCCATGTGCTTTTCAAGAGCTTCAATATATTCTTCCGCGCAGGCGGGGGGAGTGTCTCTGCCGTCCAGAATGGGGTGGACGTAGACCTCGGTCAGGCCCAGCATCTTTGCCATGTCAATGAGGGCAAGGAGGTGATTTATATGGGAGTGGACGCCGCCGTCGGAAAGAAGTCCCATAAGGTGAAGGGCGCTTCCCTTATCCTTTGCGGCAAGCATGGCGTCCTTAATGTCTTCATTTTCAAAGAATTTTCCGCTTTCGATCTGGTTGGTGATCTTAGACAGTTCCTGCCAGACAACGCGGCCGGCTCCGATATTGGTGTGGCCCACCTCGGAATTGCCCATCTGGCCCTTGGGAAGGCCTACGGCAGTTCCTGAAGCGTTGAGCCTGGCGGTCGGACACTGGGCAAACAGCTTATCCAGATTGGGAGTATTTGCCGTGCTTATAGCATTTGACGGACTTGCCGGTGCAAGACCGAAGCCGTCGAGTATCATTAACATTACAGGTTTTTTCATAGTTTGACCTCTCTTTTACGTACAGCTGATTGTACCATAAAAGGCGGTCATAGTGTATAATCAAAATATGAAGTGGACACAGCAGCAGGAAAAAGCAATAACTGAGAGAGGAAGCTCTCTCCTCGTATCAGCCGCAGCGGGCTCGGGCAAAACAGCAGTCCTTGTGGAGCGCATCAGGCGCCTTGTCGTAGACGAAGGTATAGGCCTGGACCGCATGCTCATAGTTACCTTTACCAGGGCAGCGGCAGGAGAAATGAAGGAGAAGATCTACAAGAGTCTGAGCAAGGCTCTGGCAGAGGCCGGAAAGGATCCGGGACGGCGCACTATGCTGCGCACTCAGCTCTCTTCCATTGGCAGGGCTGATATCTGCACCTTCGACCAGTTTGCCCTTGAGGTCGTTCACCGTTATTACCACGCAGCAGGACTTGCTCCCGGCATTGCGGTCTGTGACGACGGACGGGGCGCTATTCTTCGCAGAGAGGCCATGGACGAGCTTTTCGAGGAGCTTTTTGCTGCCGAAGACCCTGATTTTATTGACTTCCTCAGCCGTTACTGCAGCTCCAGAAGCAATGACGCAGCAAGGAGCATGATCTTCGCTTTTTACGATTTTCTGCAGAGCCTTCCCGATCCCGATCAGTGGATGGATAGCCTCTGCAGTGAAGATTTCTCTCCAGCTCCCTTTGTGGATTTTGCGGCGGGGCAGGTCACCATGCTTCTCAGACTGGCTCTTTCCTACGTAGATATGGCCGCCGAGCTTCTTGTTGAATGTCCCAAGCTCAGGGCAAAACTTCTTACAAGCCGTCAGACTGTGAAAGCAGTTTTGAGAATGGTTGAAAATGACCCGGAAAAGGGTCTTAATTCCTTCGATCTGATCAAGTGGGAGCGCATGGTCGCTTCCGGAGGGGAGAAGGAGGTATATGAGACAGTCAAGGCCGGAGTGGGCAAGTGCCTGGACAAGGCCAAGGATATATGCAAGAAAGACTGCAAGCCCTACATTGGCTGCAGCGGGGCCGCCATTGAAGAAGAGCGACAACTGCTTCTCCCTCAGATTCGCACTCTCTGCAAGCTTACCCGCAGTTTTTCCGCCCGTTACCTTGAAAAGAAACTGAAGAAAAACACTCTCGATTTTTCCGATATTGAGCACTACGCTCTTAAAATACTGAATAACGAAGAAATCGCCTCAGAATACAGAGAAAAACTCGCCTGCATTTTCGTCGACGAGTACCAGGACAGCAACCTGGTCCAGGACAGTCTCATACGCAGAATTGCCCGCCCCGACAACTGTTTTATGGTCGGAGACGTCAAGCAGAGCATATACAAGTTCCGCCAGGCGGAGCCTGAGCTTTTCCTTGAGAAATATTATGCTTTCCGCAGCGGTCAGTCTGTCTGCGGTCTGGACGGAAGGATCATAGACCTTAACCGCAATTTCCGCAGCGGGACTGCCGTCATTGGGCTGGTCAATCGCATTTTTGAAAAGCTCATGACACCGGCCTCCACGGGCATTGAATACAACGAGGACGCAGCTCTGGTCCACGGACGGGCCGCCATAGAAGGTGCTGCCGATCAAATAGGCCTGTGGCTTGCCGACACCAGTCCGGCCGAAGGCGAAGAACCTGAGGACGCTGAGGTGGCGGAACTGAGATCCGCCGAGCTGGAAGCTCTCCAGGCAGTGAGCATCATCAAAAAATATCATCACAGCGCCGTCATTAAGGACGAAGCTAACCCCGACGGCCGCTTGCTGGAATACCGTGATATGGTCATACTCATGCGCGGAGTCAAGAGCCGGGCGGAGGTCTTTTACAAATACCTGAGCAACGCGGGAATCCCGGTGGTTCTCGAACGAGGAGAGGGATACTTTGATACCGTTGAAATAAGCGTGTTCTTGAACCTTCTGCGCTTAATTGACAACGGCCATCAGGACATACCTCTTCTTTCGGTCCTTCATTTCCCCTCCTTCGGCTTCAGCGCTTCCGAGCTTGCCGAAATTCGCGGATTTTCCAACTCAAAGGGCCTGCTGAAGGTCCCCTATAACGAAGCCTTCAGATTCTTTACGGAAAACTCACCCGAAAGTCCTCTCCGCTGCAAGTGCGCTGACTTTATTCAGAGGCTGGAGCGTTGGCGTTTCCTGGCTCTTCACACTCCTTTGGGTGATTTTCTCTGGGATCTCCTCTGCTCCACAGGTATTGGCGATTTTACTTCTGCTATTCCCGGAGGCACTCAGCGTTACGCCAACCTGCGGGCTCTTGTCACTAAGGCAGAGGAATATGAAAACCGCAGCGCAGGCGGTCTCCACGGCTTTATTTCCTATGTGGAAATGATCACCGCAAAGGGCGGAAAGGTTGATATAGGCCAGGCAAAGATCCTTACTGAAGGCAGCGACGCCGTCCGCATTATGACCATACATAAGAGTAAGGGCCTGGAATTTCCCTTCGTTCTTTTAGCCGGAGTCGGTTCTCGCCTGGGAGGCAGCAGAGACGGCCTTGCTCTCAATTTCCATAAGGACTACGGCATCGGTATGCCTCTTGTCCGCAGAGAACTGGGGCTTCGCTACGACCCCCTCATTCACCGCATTATTTCCGCAAAGAAAAAGGCCGACGAGCTGGCTGAGGAAATACGAGTCCTCTACGTGGCAATGACTCGTCCTAAGGACATTATGATATTGTCCGCCGCGGTCAAGGACCCCCGGGAGTTAATAAACAACTGCGCTTTCGCCCCGGGCGACGTCTGGTCCCCCTCCGATTTTCTCGGCATGCTCCTTCCCCTGATAAAACGGGAAGAAATCTGCATAAGTTCAAGAACTCAGCTTGCGCAAATGCTCAGCCGTGTTAATATAAACAGAGCAAAGCTGGAGGACCAGCTGAAAAACGGTTTTGAGATCAGTGAAGAAACAGCCTTTACTGATGAAGAACTGAAGGAACGTATATCCTTTACTGTTCCCGAGCCTCCCGAAGGGGGAGAACACAGGAAGTACAGTGTTTCAGAACTGGCGGAAATGGCCAGAAACGGCCTGAAGTCCGGTCGTCCCTACCTTGCCTCAGAAGAAGAGGAGGTCCCTGAAGCAAAGCTTCCCGATCCTGAAAAGGACTACGCTCTTCCTGCTTTTATGGGCGCCCGGGAAGCCTTGACGTCAACGGAGAAGGGCACCGCCTACCATACGGTCATGGAGCATATTCCCTTTACTGAAGAAGGAAAAAGTCTCGAGGAGATCGCGGACTTTATTGCCTCTTTAAGGGAGCGTAACATACTTACTGCCTCAGAAGCTGCTGTGGTCCGGCCGGCCCGCATTGCCGCCTTCTTCAAGTCTGCAATAGGCCAAAGGGCAATAAAGGCTCAGGTGCTGAAAAAAGAGGCGCCCTTCACCTTCAGGACCGATCATCTGGGGACAGAAGTCCTCATTCAGGGCACCATTGACTGCTGCTTCATAGAAGACGGCAAATGGATACTCGTAGACTACAAGAGCAATTACGTGGACAGGAACAGGCGCCAGGCCTCCCTGGCTCACCTTAAAGAAAACTATATTCCCCAGCTGGACCTCTACCGCCGCGCCCTTGAAGCGATCACGGGCATTCCGGTAAAAGAGGCCGTGCTTTACCTCTTCGGCATAGACGAAGAGCTTCCCCTATATTAAGGAGCAAATATGAATCCCACCATCGATCTTCATCTTCACAGTTATTACAGTGACGGCAGCGAAAGCCCCGAACGTCTTGTTGAGCGCGCTGCTGCTCTCGGCTATAAGACCGTCGCACTTACAGACCACGACGGCGTCACCGGCGTAAAGGAATTTGTAAAGGCCGGCGAAAAGAAGGGCATCAAGGCCGTCGGAGGCATTGAATTCTCCGCATACTATTCCATGCCCAACCCCTTTAACCCTGTTGGCCCCTCCAGACGCTATTACGTTCACATTCTCGGTTACGGCATCGACCCCTCCGACAAGCATCTGAAAAAGGCTCTTGAAAAGATCATGGATCAGCGCCGTGAACGCAACGAAAAGATGATCGCCTGGTTCGGCAAGCATGGCATTCACTTGACTTACGCAGAGCTTGCTGCCAATTCTCCCTCCGGTTACGTAGGTAAGAACAGTTTTGCCAGACTCTTCGTTGCCCGGGGAATGTACGCAGATATTGCAGAAGCTCTCAAGGATAAGACCTATCTGGCAAATCCGGAGGTCCGCGCCATTCGCCGCGACAAGATCGAGGCAGGCAAGGCTATTGAGCTCATTAAGGGCGCCGGCGGACTGGCATTCGTCGCTCATCCTTTCCAGATCAAGTACGACGGTTATCAGATGGACAGCGCCGCTTCCTTTAAGGCTAACCGTGAAATGCTCATTTCCGCTCTTGCCGCAGAAGGTCTTGACGGTATAGAATGCTATTATGCAGACCACACTCCCGCCCAGACTGCGGAAGCTCTGGAACTTGCAAACTACCTGACTCTTCTGGTATCCCGCGGTTCAGACGATCACGGCGAAGGCATGCGCCCCGTAAAGGTCATGTCTACTTTTGCCTCCGAGCCCGACCCCGCTCTGCTTGCCTGGACTGAAAAGCTTTAAGGAGAAACAAATGAATTCAAACACCGCGAACCTCATCGGAACAGTTCTTACCGTAGTAGTTGCCCTGTTTATTCTGGGCCCGGCCATTGCCACCTGCATTTCGCAGTTCACCGTCCAGAGAAAGTTCAATGCCATTATGATCGAGAAGGGCGTGGTTCCCGAAGAGGAAGTGAAGAAGCTTCATCCCAAGAAAGAAGCTGCCGGCGTTATCATCTGCCTGGTACTGCTTGGTGTTGTTGCGGCCATCTGCATTAAGAACGATCTGTTTACCCTGATCTTTACCTTGCTGGCTCTTGCCTTCGGAATTTTCAAGAATCGCAAAGTCATGCAGTTCAACAGTTTTACTGCCCAGCGTTTCAAGGCTGCCTACGGCAATGTAATGGACGCAAAGAAGTTCAATAAATACATCGACGAGATATTTTAAAAAATCTTAAAATAATCCTTGACAAAGAAGTACGTTATGCGTATACTAATTTGTGTCGCCGATATGGCGAAGGATGTTCCGGAGTAGCTCAATGGCGGAGCAACCGGCTGTTAACCGGTAGGCTGTCGGTTCGAGCCCGACCTCCGGAGCCAATGTCAAAGGCGGAGCGTAATGCCCCGCCTTTGAATTCAATCTGCCGTACTTTTGCCGGGATGGCGGAATTGGCAGACGCAGGGGACTTAAAATCCCCCGGTGGCAACACTGTACCGGTTCGACCCCGGTTCTCGGCACCATTCTAAAAAGCTTAATATCGCGGAGTAGAGCAGCTGGTAGCTCGTCGGGCTCATAACCCGGAGGTCGTAGGTTCAAATCCTATCTCCGCAACCAAACATAAAAGATCAAGGCTTGGAGCAGATCGCTCTGAGCCTTGATCTTTTTTATGGCTGTCTATTCAGGATAATATAGCAGCCACTATGTATGTTTCAATCATATCAGTTCTGCAACCATTGGGTTTTTCATCTGATTGTGATATCCTAATACATAATGATATCCCCCACTGGTTGATATACTGATATTTATCAGTTTTTCTTTACACTGTGCAATGAATAATGAGAACGATTTCACTTAGGAGGCATTTTGCATGAAAGCAGAAAAATTATTTCTCGGCAATGTTATAACTATGAACGAAACTAAGCCGACTGCGGAGGCTGTCTGCGTCAGAGACGGAAAGATCTTTTACGTCGGCAGTGAAAAAACGGCGCGTACATTGTGTGACGAGAACACAAAGGTCATTGACCTTGGAGAAAACACGATTTACCCCGGCTTTATGGAAGCTCACTGCCATCCGATGGGAGCCGGAAAGCTTCTGGACACAGAGGCCCAGTGTGACGTTTCCGCCGGCGAATCTCTTGAGGAATACGTAAAGATCCTTGCCGATTTTATTGCAAAGCATCCGGGCAGAAAGATTTATTTCGGTCATGGTTTCATGGAACGTGATGTAAAGCCGGTCGCTTCCATGCTCGATGCCGTATGCGCTGATAAACCGGTCATGCTGATGACTACTGACGGTCACTCCATGTGGCTCAATACCAGAGCCATGGAGGTGTTCGGGCTTGATAAGGACGCTGCCAGAGCCTACGGTCCGGCCACCTGCCGTGTATTTGAGGATGGAACTCCCACGGGATATATTTCCGAGAACCCGGTATTTGATATCCGCGCAAAGCTTAAGACCGATATCGACGACGGTGTCCGCGCTCTGCTGACTGCGCAGAACTTCTTCTTCAGCAAGGGCTATACTGCGATCTATGATGCCGGAATGGAGCTTACCGAAAAGACTGCACCGGATATCTATGCTGCTGCTGTTGCCGGCGGAAGGTACAAGCTCCGTACTTATTCCGGAAGCCTCATCAATGAATTCTGTGAGGACATCGACGGTGCCGTAGAGCATATTACCGACTTGCAGGCAAAGTATAACTGCGAATATTTCAAAATAATAGGCGTCAAGACTTTCGCTGACGGCGTTGTCGAAGGCCACACGGCTCTGCTGATCGATGAGTATAATGACCAGCCGGGTTATAAGGGTGTTTCCCGCCTTACCGACCATGACAAGTTAGTTCAGCTTTACACAAGCGCTGCGATTCATGGCATGAACGTGCACGTACATACCGTCGGTGACGAAGCTATCCGCTGCAATCTTGATGCAATGGAGGAAGCCGCTGCCGCTACAGGTCTTCTGGATCAGCGTAACGCGCTTGCACATCTTCAGCAGGTCAGGAAGGATGATATTCAGCGCTTTGCCGATCTGAATGTGATGGCTGTCGTCGCCCCCCTTTGGACGCCAAAGCATCCTGACTATTTCCCGCAGGAGGTCGAGTACGTCGGCAGAGAGCGTGCAGAAAACGCATATCCGATTAAGTCTTTTGCGGAGGCGGGCGCAAACATTGCATTCCATACGGATTTCCCCGTATCAAGAAATGTAAGCATTCCCAATACCATCTATACCGCTGTAATGCGCAGAAATGCCGGAAGCGATCCGAACTGCACAAGAGAAGCAGACGAATTTATCACGCGTTATCAGGCACTTGAAGGTCTTACAAAGAACGTTGCATATATGTGGCATGAAGAGAATCGTCTCGGAACACTGGAAATCGGAAAGATCGCCAACATGACTGTATTTGACAAAAACTTCCTGACAGATGATCTGGAGGAAGTCGGAGAATCTGATCTTGTATGCACGATCGTTGACGGAGAAATCGTTTACGAGGTGTAAATCAACTAATATACCGGTTGCTGCTGTCGGTTTCTTTCAGGCATTTCCCGGCAAATCGGCAATTGTACATTGTTTTGATTTGCGATATAGTAGAAAATGTTGAAAGAAATACCGGAGGAAAATTATGCCAAAAAAATAAACAACTGAGCGTATGGGAGGCTGCCGGCGTAGGAGCAACAACGTTGTTCAAATTGCTGATCATACAGGAAATGATCCTGAACTGGTGCGCTGGAGAAAACAGTCATCGGCCTTTAGCCGACACTCATTAGTTATCAAAAAAGGAGAAGAAAAAAGTGAAAAGAGTTTTTGCACTGATGGTCTGTATGGCCATGCTGTTGTCCGGTTGTGCGGTTAAGCAACCGTCCATTGATGCCCCGGCAGCGGATTCCGCAGCCGATTCTGAAGCCGACGTTTGGGAAACGTTGGAAAAAGCGTACATTTACGCATTTCCGCTGGTGCTGATGGATGCAACCATGACTTCCGCAACCAATACAGAAACAGTCATTGCCGGTAAAGCCCCCGTCAATCAGTTCATGCACGGCGCAGGTACCGTCACGGCTGCGTTCAAGACAGTAGTCACTCCGAACGTGGATACAGTTTACACCCAGGTGTGGCTCGATCTCGGAGAAGAGCCTATCATCTATACGATGCCGGAGGCTGACCGCTTCTTCAATGTGCAGTTATTGGACGGTTGGACGAATACGGTCGATGTGCTGACAAATCCGGCAACTTACGCATTCACCTACGCCGGTTGGAACGGAGAATTGCCGGAGGGTGTGATCCGTGTAGATTTTCCCACTCAGATGGCCTGGTTTATTGCCCGCTGTCTGCTGAAGGGTGAAGACGATCTTGCCAATGTTAAAGCCATTCAGAACGCAATGAGCATTATGCCGCTCTCTGCTTACGTTTCCGACGGCGAATACACGGCGCCTCAGGGAAGCTACTCCGAAAGTAATGATTTCGTGCCGGTAAATAAAGTTTTAAGCATGAGCCCCGCCGAGTTCTTTGCAAAAGCCAATGAACTGATGGCCAAAAATCCCCCGGCTGCCGAGGATGCCGCTATATTGGAACAGATTGCCGCTGTCAACGTGGGCCCGGACAAAGTATTTGATGTCAGCGTGCTGACGGGCGATATTGCGGCGCAGTGGAAGGAAATGCTTACAGGTCTGCGTTCCAAGCTGGTGGCCGATGGTTCAAGATTCTCTGTTAAAATGGACCAGTGGAGCTATTTCGGACGTCCAATCGGCGATTTCGGTACCGAATACAGTTACCGTGCAATGATTGCTTTGGGAGGCCTTGGCGCAAATACTCTTGACGTTGCCATGTATACCAAAACGGACACGGATGCATCCGGTTCCCAGATGAGCGGTGCTCACACATACAAGATCCATTTTAATACGCTTCCCCCTGTTCTGGACAACGGCTTCTGGTCTGTGACGGCCTACGGCAGCGACGATTTCCTGATCGACAATCCGCTTAACCGTTACTGCATCAATGACCGTTCCGAATTTGTTCTGAACGCGGACGGAACTCTGGATATCATTGTCTCCGCTTCCGCACCGGAGAGCACCTCGAACTGGCTCCCTGTAAATGAGGATAATTTCCACCTGTATATGCGTATTTATTCCCCTGATATGACCGCGATAGAGACCTGGGAGGCCCCCGTCATTACGATCATCGATTAAGAAACATCATTTCTTAACGGATCCGGGACCAAATAGAGTATAGTTATCGCAGCTTTCATCCAGAATAATTGCAAAACCCGCCTTGGAGTGACCTCCGGGGCGGGCTTTTTATGTTTCCGCTGCGTCATAGTCCTTTCTGCAAATATGCAATTGTGTATTAATACAATTTGCGGTATATTAGAAACGCTGAAATTTTTACCGGAGGAACATTATGCCAAATAACAAACAACTTAGTGTATGGGAGGCTGCCTGCATTATTACCGGC
>JAKSSR010000016.1 GCA_024402995.1 Clostridia bacterium
AATGCTTTCCGGGCGTTTTTTATTGTTTTCGCACACTTCTTATCCTATGAGCCTGTTATCTGTATCAGTAGGATATGACCTTGATCTCTCCCGATCTTACAAGCTCTACAAAGAGCTTGCCGAGCTTGGGGTCAAATTGTGTTCCGAGATGTTTCTCGATCTCCTCAAGAGCAACGTCCACAGGCATCTTGTTCTTGTATGAACGCTTGGAAACCATGGCGTCAAAGGAGTCGGCAATTGACAGGCACCTTGCCGTTACGGGAATGGCCTCTCCGGCAATGCCTCTCGGATACCCGCCGCCTCCGTACTTTTCGTGGTGCCCGACAACGGCAGGGATAACGTAGTCCAGCGAAGGAAGATGACGTATCATCTCGATGGAACGTTCAACGTGCTGGCGCATGATGGCAAATTCCTCGGTGGTCAGATGACCGGTCTTGGAGAGAATGGCATCGGGGATGCCGATCTTTCCGATGTCGTGGAGGAAGCCCGCCTGACGAATGACCTCGACAATGTCAGCGCCCAGGCCCGCATGTTCAGCCAGCTGAGCCGCGTATTCGGAAACACAGCGTGAATGGTTGAAGGTGTAATGGTCCTTGGCGTCGATGGCGGCTGTCAGAGCATATATTGTGGACGAAAGCTCTGATGTTTTCTCATGATTTTCGTCTGAGGTTCTCCTTTTGCCGGAGTAGATCTCAATGCTGTTCTTACCGTGCTGCTTGATCTGGAATACCGTCAGATTAGCATAGGACAGCAGTTGGTTGGCACTGCCCGCAAGGGAGGGATAGGAGCATATTCCGGCAGAGAATGTAAGGAACTTACGCGTCTTCTCTGCACCGCTGTTTATGAATTCGGCCAGCAGATCGCGGACGCGCTCCGCCTGCTCCTTGGCGCTTATGGCATCGACCTCGGGCAGCAGGACCGCGAATTCCTTTCCGCTGTAACGCGCAGAAATGCTTCTGCTGGCGGGTGGGGGCGGGAGTATGGTTGCGGAGTTCGGGGGGAGCTACTCTGCCTCGTCGTTGCGGTAGAGCTCGTGGTAGGGGCTGACGGCATCCGTATGGAAGAGGATGAGCGTCAGCTGTGAGGGTCTGGCATCCATGCATTTCTGAAGACGCTTGTTGAGAGCTCTGCGGTTGAGCAGCCCGGTGAGAACATCGTGCTGAGCTTCGTTCTCCAGCTCTTCATAGAGCATGGCATTCTTAAGGGCTATGGATGCGACCGAAGATACGGATTCCAGATAGTCGATCTCAGAATATGTATATGCCTTGCGGTTTTCCTTTCCGGGAAGAATAGCAAGACCAATGACCTTGTTGTCATCGATGAAAGGAAGAACATACTCAGTGCCGAGATTCTCAAGTTCTTTCTTCTCTTCTTCGAACATTCCCTTTCCGCAGGCGCTGTGGCGGAAATCCTCATAGAGGAAGCCCCCCGCTTTCTTCCCGATGTACTCAAGAAGAGGATGGTCTGCACTGAAGCAGAGACTGCTGTCCAGATTCTGCAGGTTCTTTGCAGAGAGGTAGCGTCCGTCATCGGTACGCATGCACAGATACATGTGCCTTATGGGGATCTCGTCTCTGATCATATTGGAGAGAAGCATCAATATCTCGTCCATACGCAGAGTTGAACTGACAGCCTTTGAGAAGTCCTTGACATGATAGTCACGGCGAAGCTGATCGCGCACGAACAGTCCGTCATTGAGATGAGTAAACAGAAGGAAGATGAGTATTCCTGTCGTGACCGCCGCAACTACGACGAAGATCAGAGGATTCTGGAGATGTCCTTCTCCGAGTTTTTCGACAAGGGCATAAAGCTCATCAAAAAACTGAGAAGTCAGGAAGGCCGTTATGACTATCGATACTATGAACACTGACCCCTTTGAAGTGATCTGGCTCATGGCATAGAACCGTTTTTTGTAGAAAGCGTAATAGATGAAGCAGGCGTTGATGGCGCATGCCAGCGTATCCGTGGGGACTGAGGTCAGCGCGGGGATCATGTTGAGGGCTATGCCCAGCATCATTATGACAACACCGATAAACAGAGGAGTCATGCTGGAAAGGACACCGTCATCGTCGTGAACTGCTTTGTTTATAGTATTCAGTGTGCTCGCAAATATCATCACGGCAAAGGCCACGGCGATTATGGCCGGCCATTTGAGATCGTAGGAGGATGATATCCGGGCATTTGACATGATGATCTCCGGAGTGGTCATGAAGACGTTCATGAAATTTCCGATTATCATCAGCAGCGTGATGGAACCCCAGAGAGATTTGAGGAACCTGCCCTTCTGCCCCATGTATGCGGCAACCAGCAGATAGTACATGAAAGGCACCAGGAAGATGCCCGTCAGTGAGACCTTCCACCAGAACACAACCCCCGGTACAAGCTGCAGACGCATGAAGTACGAGCCGCCCGTCCAGAGTATGAAAGAAACGAGAAGACCCATGAACGATCTTACAGGTCCTTCCTTCTTTGCCGACAGCAGGGTGAAGAAAAGGAATACATTCGCAATGAATGCTATAAACGGGATCGTTGTAAAGAAGATCTGGGATAATCCGCTCATTCTTCACCTCCCGTTTTGATATCGTTTTCCGCCAGCCAGCGGCGCAGCTGCGCCATGTCATGGGCGTCGGGATTTATGGAACGCAGCCGGTGTCCCATCTGTTCTTCAAAGCTGCTTATACAGCCGACGGGAAGCAGAGTCACACTCAGGGGATCCATGCCCAAAAGGCGCTTGAGATCCTTGTAATCGTGATCGTAGCTACGGTAATAAACACTGAAATGTTCACGGATGACCTGTTCATCCAGATAGGCAGATTCACGCGTATCCTCATCGATCTCCACAAAGAAATGGAGGAAGGAGCGTTTGCCTTCGTCGTATTCCTTGAGTGCGAACCAACGGCCTACGGCAAGTCTGGATCTTTCAATGACCTTGGAAATGCTGGCCTCGGTAATGCGGGTAAATCCGGCGATATCGATGACGGAGGGTACTCTGTCGATGTATTCGAACTGAGGCAGGTCAAGTCCGTCCTTGTCATTCTTGACACGGACACAGCGATACATATCGCCGGGCCTGTAGCGCATGAAAGCGCCGCCCTTGAAACTGGTGAGGACTATTTCATAATCTTCGCCTGCAGCGACCTCATTCATGGTGAGGGTACGGGGGATGTATGACGGATCAGCTTCATTCTTCAGCATTTCAGCCTTGGGAATGAATTCGTAGAAAGCGTTGTCAGGGAAGAATACCAGACCGTTGCGGCTCCAGGTCTCGGTTCCCATACATGCGGGCTCGGTGCCGCCGTGTATCTCCAGCGGTCTCATGCCCCATGCCTCTTCAAGTTCATCCTTGAAAAGGGCGGTATCAGTTCCTACGCATACAAACCCCTTGAGGGTGAAAATATCCTTTGGCTGCATGGGCCTGTTGTCGCGCTTGCAGATGTATTTTGCCCTGAGTATGCGGTAGAGCATCTTCGGAGACATGCCGGCAAGGTCCCGCAGCTCGAAGTTTCCGGAGCTTGCGAAGGACGCAAAATTACGTGTGATGGTAAATACCACGCTGGACATTCCGAAGAACTGGTCGAGGCCGCCCTTGACGGCAAGGGAAAAACCACGCTTGTTCTGCTGACTGAAGCTCAGATTTGCAGCCTCTTTGGTGGAGGGCATGAAACGAAGGTCCATTTCAGGAGCTATGAGCAAAGGGAACAAACCTGTTGCATAAGGAAGAGGGGCAAGACCGTAGAGAGCTCTGTCTCCGTTTCTTACGCTGAACTGTCCTTTGCGCACGCTGGTGGAGAGTATCATCGCTGCGAGGATATTGTTTGAATAAACGTCAAGCATCTCCCTTGTGTAGGGAGCAAGCTTGACAGGACGGCTTCCGCTTTCCCAAGTAGTTTCGAGCCATACGACCGGCTTTCCGGGAAGCTTCGCATCATCCTTTGCCAGAATGATGTCAGCGTAATCCTCATAGGTCGTGAGGGGCACAGTACGCCTGAATTCTTCGGCAGTCGCGGGGATGCGGTCACCCATGATCCTTTTGCCGAGGTCGCAGCGCGCCATGTTTTCCAGCTGTTCCTTCAAAAGACGCTTCTGGATCTTCATGTAATCATCTATTGAAAGATCGAGGAAGCCGCAATACTCTTCCCAGATGTCTTTCGATGATCTCTTCTTCAGTTTTTCGGAGAAACGCTGTGTTGTCATAATTAACGGCCCTTTACTGGAATACAGAAGGGAACTTCGTGTTTATATTCTTCATATCCCTCAAGGTATACAGGGAAAAAGTAACGGTCCTGAAGGATGCAGTATACAAGGTTAAGTATGGCGAGCATAAGATTGACAGCCCATGCTCCGGGTATAATAAGTGTTATTCCAAGGCACACCGCAGCAAAGCACCATACCCCGGGATGACGCATTTTCGAATATGTTCCGTCCTTATACACAGGAACGATGAGACGGTTTTCCGTATAGGCGGCTTCTTTGGACGTCTCAGCGAGAACGCGGTAATAGACAAAAACCGAAACGGCGGTGAATACCGCGCCTACATAACGCAGCGGAGCGGCACTCACGGTGTTGCGCGCAAAGAGCAGCACCCAGGTCAGGATAAGCACCGCGGTGCCCGCAATGAACCATGGATTAAATGATGCCCTTCCTTTTTTTACGCCGGCGCATTTGCATATCTCAAAGTAAACGAGAAGAGCAAAGGCGGCAAGACCGAGGAGCGCGGTCATCGTTTTTCAGCCTTTTTGATATATGCCAGGCCTACCGCGCCTTCACCGCAATAGATACCGATGACTGGCCCCACATAGGCTTCAGTGATTTTGGCCCTGACGTCGAGCTTATCTATTTCTGCCCGCAGCATTCCCGCCTTTTCGGGTGAACCTGCATGGAAAAGAGTTGCAGTATACTCCGGGTCGACCTCACCGGCAAAACGTTCTGCCAGTTTGCGCATTCCGGAACGGGAATCGACGGCTATGCCGTAATCCTCGCACACTCCGTGACTGAAATGAAGCAGCGGCTTGATGCCCATGGTATCGGCAGCCAGCGCCTTTATTGCGCCTACCCTTCCGCCTTTCCTGGCATTTTTAAGACTGTCAAGCATGAAGCAGAAACCTATGTTTTCCTTGAAACGGTCCAGCTCTTCAATGATGGCAGCCGAATCGAGTCCTTCGGAAACAAGGCGGGCCGCCCGGCGAAGCTGAAGAGCCATGCCGTGGGAACACTGCTCACTGTCATAAACAGTAACGGAAATTTCAGAATTTCTTCGGCCAAAGGTCTTTGCCGCTGCAAGCGCAGTATCGTAGCTGCCCGACATGCGCGAGGTGACGGTCATACAGATTATCTCTTCCGCACCCATCTCCTTGGCCTGTCTGTAAGCCTTGACATAAGCACCTACAGAAGAATGAGAACTGGTAGGAAGTTCTGATGATTCCGCCATCCGGCTGTAGAAATCGACAGCACTCAGATTAACTCTGTCTTCGAATTCTACCGTACCGAAACGTACTATGTCCGGAATGATGAGTATGCCGAGACTGGTCGCTTCATCAAGTGGCAGGTCACTGCCGGTCTGTGTTACGATTATGACTTTTTTCTTCATTTTTTATATAAAAACAGCGCTTTTTCGACAATAACACCTTTTTATCATATAACCTCGGTTTACAAAAAACAAGTTGATTTGTATTTTTTGTCCCCCGGAAAATAAAAATGCTGTAAAAAAAGCATAAGTTAGTTATAATAAATAATATGTTTAATGATACTGATTACGAACTTTTTCTGAACGGTCTCGAAGCCTCCTGCAGGCTTCTCGAAGAGAACCGGGAAAGACTTAACAAACTGAATTATTTCCCGGTGGCAGACAAGGACACAGGAACCAACATGGCTCTCTCAATGCGCAAGGCCATGGAATATGTGCTCTCCTGCGGATGCGGTCATACGCCTCTGGAACTTCTTGAAGCTTATTATGACGGTCTTCTGGAGTACGGCCACGGCAATTCAGGCACCATACTTACCATGTTTGCCGAAGGTTTTTTTGAATTCATACCTGCAGGAAAAACAGTGAGCGGAAAAGATCTGGCAGTCGCCGTCAGCGGCGCTGCCGCTCATGCGAAGGATGGTGTTGCCAGGGTAAAGGACGGAACCATGCTCAGTGTCACTGCTGACGCGGCAAGAGCAGGTCTTTCCATTGCCGAGCTGACAGACGATCCCGCTGTTATCTGGCACCGGATATGCGAGGAAGCGCACGCTGCGCTGAAGATGACTGCCGTTCGCAACAGCGTTCTCAGGCAGTACGGCATTGTGGACTCCGGAGCACTGGGAATGTGCCTGATACTTGACGGACTCCATTCTGTCCTTCTGCCGGGTGAAGATATCCCGCCCTACGATATATCGGAAACACCCGTCACATCAGGAGCAGCACCTGAAGAACTGAAATACCCGTACTGCACCGAGCTTCTGATCGAGAAAAATCCCTCAGCCAACGCCGGGGAACTTGAGAAAAACTGCGCTCCCTTCGGAGACTGTCTTCTCTGCGTTGAAAACGCGGGCAAGATTAAGATACATATTCATACAGACGTTCCCCAACGCATAAAACAGTTTGCCTCACAGTACGGCACCCTGATCGCCGAAAAAATCGAGGATATGAGATCCAATGTATATTGATCGAATGTTTTCCTAACTGCGCGCTCAGATGAGCAATAAAGATTTGTTTTTCATGAATCTCAAAATGCGGATTTTTTTATTAAAAAACCTCCCTATCCGCAAAACGGCGGACCGGGAGGCTTAGTGCTACCGTTCAAAGAATTTGAGAAGCTTCATCTTGTATGAGGCTTCTTTTGTCGTATATGGATGTTCTCGGAGGGGCAGATTGAAGACTGTTGAACCGTGCATTACGGTCTGGGGATGGGTGAATTCCCGGAAGCCCCACTCACCGTGATAGGCTCCCATGCCTGAATGGCCGGTGCCGTTGAAAGGGACCCCCTTTACCATGAGGTGGAGGCAGACTTCATTGATGCATCCGCCGCCGTACTGCTGGCTGGACATGGTCTTGTTGGCCCAATCTTTGTCCTTGGTAAAAACGTACAGAGCCAAACCGTGCTCCCGGCTTGCGATAAAGTCCATAAGGCTGTCTATTTCCTCGTCCTTGTAGGTGACTACGGGAAGGAGGGGACAGAACAGTTCGTGACCACAAATGCTTTCTCCGCATTCTACGGGATAAATAATGGTCGGAGCATATTTGAGAGTTTCGCTGTTGCCCTTGCCGCCGAAAACGATGCGGTCGCGGTAAGATTCAGCCTCGCTGGCGCATTTGTCGTAGGCAAGCTTTGAAATTAGATGAGGATACTCCGGATTGTTGATGGCGTCCGGACCTATCTGCTTAAGGAAGGCCGCCTTCAGTTCTTCGACAAAGGTATCCGCAACCTCTTTAGCGACGGCCACCTGATTGATATTGATGCATATCTGACCGCTGTTGCAGAGTTTGAAGAAAGCGATTTTTCTTGCGGCATCCTTAAGGTCCGCATCCTTTCTGACCACGCACCAGTTGCCTGTTTCGCCGCCTAATTCAAGGGCAACGGGAGTCAGGTTCCTGGCGGCCTCAGCCATAACGTGTTTGCCGACCTTGGGTGATCCTGTGTAGAAGATCTTGTCGAAGCGCTCCGCAAGACACATGTCAGCCACGTCGTGACCGCCGTCTACGACAGTAATATACTCCTCCGGGAAGGTCTCCGCCATTATTTCCTGCATGGCCTCAGTGCAGGCCGGGCTCTTGGAGCTTGCCTTGATCACAGCGGTGTTGCCTCCGGCAATTGCCGCCACAAGAACACCGAAGCTGAGCATTACGGGAAAATTAAAGGGACTGATAATAAGGGCCGTACCGTAGGGCATCTTGTAGACCTTAGTGATCATACTGGGGAAGCACACAAGACCGCTGAAATGGGTCTCAGGCCTTGCCCATCGGCGAAGTCCGGCAATGGTCTCGTTTATCTCCATGACTACAGGGCCGATATCGCACAAATAGGCCTCTTCTCCGGTCCTTCCAAGATCCTCGACCAGGGCCTTTATGAGTTTTTCCGTGTTGGCCATTACGGCGTATTTCAGTTTCTTAAGCTGCTCTATACGCCAGGAAACATCAAGGGTCTCGCCTTTTCTGAAATAAGCCTTCTGTTTCTCAACGAGTGCGTGAACGGAATCCTGAGTCCACATATTCTACTCCTCCTTGGCCCAGACAGCGCTGGTGGCCTCATCTTCGTACTGACGGGTCCAGAGCTTGTAATAATAGCCCTTTCTTGCAAGCAGTTCATCGTGTTTGCCCTGCTCGACGATCTTGCCGTCACTGACCACAAGAATAAGGTCCGCGTTCTTAATGGTAGAAAGTCTGTGGGCTATGACGAGGGAAGTTCTGCCCTTAATTATCTTATCAATGGCGCTCTGGATCTTCTGCTCGGTAATGGTATCTACAGAGGCTGTCGCCTCGTCCAGAACGAGGATCTTGGGATCAGCCAGGATCGCTCTGGCAAAGGAGATCAGCTGTTTTTCCCCAGTGGAAAGAAGGTCGCCGCCTTCACCTACGTCGGTATCAAGGCCCTTCTCCAGCTTCTCAATGACACTTTCCGCAGAAACCGTTTTAATGGCCTCTGCAATGTCTTCTTCACTGGCATTGGGATTGCCGTAAAGGAGGTTTTCCCTTACGGTGCCGGAGAAAAGATGGGGACTCTGGAGAACGTAGCCTAAAGCGCTGTGAAGCCAGAGCTGAGAACGCTGGCGGGAGTCTATGCCGTCGATGAGTATGCGGCCTCTGGTAGGCTCAAAGAAGCGGCAGATAAGGTTGACCAGAGTAGATTTGCCGGCTCCGGTCTCGCCAACTATGGCCAGATTGGTTCCGAAGGGGATCTTGAGAGAGAAGTTCTCAAGAACGTTTTCTTCTCCGTCAGGGTACATGAAGTCAACATTTTCAAACTCGATATCCCCCCTGATAGGCTCCCAGTTTTCTTTCTTTGGATCAAAGCAGTTGCCGTATTTTTCAATGACTTCGGCGCAGTCCTTAACGTTTGGAACGGCCTCGATCAGCTTGGTGTAGCGGCCGATGTTGACCTTACCCATAATGAAGAGAGCAAGGCTTTCTACCAGAATGCTTACAGGCTCCATAAGGTTCTTGGCGTAATACATGAACATGGAGAAGGTGCCTACTTCTTCTCTGGCAATAATCCCGCCCTGCCAGAGGACAATGGCAACGGCAGCGGAAGTGGCAAGGCCTGTGACAGCGTTGAATACGCCCTTCAGTCTTGCGTTTTCCATGCTCTTCTTAAACATGTTGGAGGTTTCTTTTTCGAAATCCGCCCCTATTTTTTCTTCAATGACCAGAGATTTTACGGTCTTGGCACCGGTAATGCCTTCGTTGAAATTGCCGGTGATCTTGGAGTTGATCTCGCGGACCTGCTTGTTCAGGTCAAATAGCTTGCCCTGGAATAAAGCGTAGAAAGCGGAGATCACAGGAACAATGATGAGTATCATGCCGGTCAGTCTTGCGTTGTAGTAGAACATGACGCCAATGGAGCCGATGATCTCAAGAAGGAAGAAGCATGTATCTCCCAGGTTCCAGGTGAGAGTCTCGCCGATTCGGGAGGTGTCGCTCATAACGCGGGCATGAATGTATCCGACGCTGTTCTGGTTATAGTAATCGAAGGACAGCTCCTGCAGATGGGAGAATGCTGCGTTGCGCATGTCCCTGTCCATGCTGACCTCAGTAGCAAGGCAGATCTTGGTATTGCAGTAACCCGAAACGGCAAAGATGCCTATGTCCAGCAGGTAGAGGAATATGAATATCCCCAGACCGTCCAAAGTGCCGGTGCCGACGAATCTATTGAGGGCGTAGCGCTGAAGAACAGCGGTAGCCAGGTCGGAGGCGGTAAAAATGATAATGGTGAAAAGGATCCAGAAAAGCTCCTTGCGGTATTTTTTCAGCAGAGGCTTCATCTTGGGGATTCCGAAGAAAGGCAGATCATACTTATCCTTTTCGTCCTTTTCACGAGTCTTGGGATCACTCATTGTCTGCCTCCTTTCCCGAAATTCCGGCCTGGATCTCGTAGATCTTCTGATATATTCCTCCTGCGGTCTTCAGCTCCGCGGGAGTGCCCATTTCCACAAGCCTGCCGTTGTCGAGGACAATTACCTTATCAGCCTTGGCAAGAGTAGTCAGTCTGTGGGAAATAAGAACTGTGGTCGCCTTTCCGAAGCGGGAAGAAAGAGCATCGCGTATCTTAGCGTCGGTCTCAGTGTCAACGGCAGAAAGAGAGTCGTCAAAGATCATGATGGGCGCGGCCTTGGTGAGAGCACGTGCAATGGCAGCACGCTGCTTCTGACCGCCGGAAAGAGTTACGCCTCTTTCACCTACAAAGGTGTCGTAACCCTTGGGGAAGCCGGTGACGGACTCGTCAAGGCAGGCAGCCTTTGCGGCTTCTCTGATTTCTTCAAGGGTAATTCCCGAATCGCTTATTCCGATGTTATCGGAAATTGAACGACTGAAAAGGAAAGGCTCCTGAAGGACCATTGAAATATTGCTTCTCAGGTATTCGGTGCGTATGTCGCGAATATCCACGCCGCCTATGGTAATGGTGCCGGAACCCTGGGGCAGGTCGTACATTTTATCTAAAAGAAGCATGAGGGTAGACTTGCCGCTGCCGGTACCGCCCAGAATGCCCAGGGTGGAGCCGGGCTCAATGGTGAAGGATACGTCATGGAGAATTTCCGGACAGTTTTCGTAAGCGAAATTAATGTGGTCGAAGACTATCTCACGGTCCACGGGAGGTTCCAGAGCCTTGGGATCGTCAGCTTCCGCAGGAGAATTCATTATGTAGGCAATACGCCCTATTGAAACGTCGGCCTTGCTCATTTCAACCAGCATACGGCCCAAGCGGCGAATAGGCCAGGACAGAGTCCCGTTGTAGGAGATGAAGGCAAGAAGATTACCTGCCGTTATTTTCCCCTGCACGCAGAAAATGCAGCCGAAGATCAGTACCAGCAGGACCTGACTGAGAGAGATAATGTCCTGAGTGCTGAAATAAGTGGCCAGAGTCTTGCCCATATCGACCCAGAGCTTGGTGTACTCCTCGTTTTTCTTTTCAAAACGGTCACGCTCGTAACGTTCCTTGGCAAAGGCGCGGACAACGCGGACGCCGGTAAGGTTTTCCTGGACCATGGCTGAGACCTGACCTTCAGTTTCGTCGCAAACCTCAAAGCCCTTGTGCATCTTCTTGCCGAAGGTAAGGGCAAAGGCCAGAGTGACGGGAATGAGAGCGACGGCGATCAAAGTCAGTCCCACGTGCATTCTGAACATGAAGAACAGGGAGAAGACGATGAGGACCACGATTCTTATGACGTTGGTCAGCTGCTCGGAAACGAAGGCCCTGACCTTGTCTACGTCGGAGGTACAGCGCTGGATAATGTCTCCCGTATGATTCTTCATGTGCCAGGAGAAAGGCAGGCGCTCAATATGGCGGAAAAGCCTGTCGCGCATGGTCTTGACCAAAGTTTCAGAGGCCCTGTTGTTGAAGACGCCCGTGAAATACTGACCTATGCTGCGGAACGCTGCGATAATGATGAGGGCCACTGCAAGTATCCAGAGATGTTCACCTAAATAGGCAAAACCTCCGAAACGGTCCGCAAGGCTTATAGCCCAGGCAGGCAGCTTGGGTTCCAGGCCCATAATGCAGTTGTCAACGGCAATGCTTATGATCTGCGGGGTTATCATGTCCGCCAGGGAAACCAGGGCTGACATGAGAATAGACAGCAGGAAAAGATGCTTGCTGCCGTCCATAAAACGCCACAGAAGCCTGTAGTTTTCTTTGTTATTGATTTTCTTATCTTTGTTCTTAGTATCCATACGAGTAATTATATCAAAGAAACTAAACTTTGGAAAATTAAAAAGGCAAAACCGGGGAAACTTCCGTTTTGCCTTCAATACAACGTGTCGTTAAACGCCCTCTGCTATTTGAAATTGTGCTGCTTCAGCCATTCCACCGAATGTTCCAGAGCCGCGACGGTCTTGGTCTCAAGGACGCAGCGGGCACCCAGGTCCTCCGCAAGGGACAGACGCGCCGCAATATCTATTTCGCCGTCTCCCAGAGCCAGATGATTGGCGTGGGGATTCTCACGTCCGTCATGGATGTGGAAATGCTTAAGGCGGTCTTTTCTGGCCAGAATAAAGGGAACGTCTCCCTCCCCTTCTGCCTTGGAATGGCCTATATCCCAGGTAAGGAGGAAAACGGGACTCTTCAGCATCAGGTCTACGGCCTGCTGCTCAAAAGCCTTAAACCCCTCTGTATTTTCAACGGTTATGGCAACATCAGAATCTCCGATTCTTTCTTCACAGAAAGCAATGAAACTCCTGAAGCAGTCCATGTACACGTCAAAATTGCGGTCGTACATCTGGACCTTACGATCGGGCAGAGTTACGTGGATGCCGTGATGCATATGCATGTTGATCGTAACAGGCTGAGACGGATCACCGAAGCGGTCCTTAAGAGGGACAAGCTTCTTTGCAGCCTCAATAGTTCTTTCCGCCGTTTCAAGATATGCCTTGCGTACAAGAGGGTTAAAGTCAGCCGGGTTGAAGGTCTCATCCAGGTGGATGGTGTAATATATTCCGTTTTGCTCCCCTGCTGAAATAAGGGCTTCCGTATTATCCAACGTATCAATGCCGTACTCAGGGAAATTCATATTCAGCTCAATAAAACTGAGCCCCAGTTTTCGGCAGAGGCTCAGATTTTCTTCAAGTACTGAGTTTTCGACCAAGGTCGGCATTCCGTACTGCATTAGCTGTACTTCTTCTCCAGTTCGTCAAGAGCATTGTCCTTTGCTTCAAAGAGGAGGTCATCCTTTTTGAAAGCCTCAAGGAGTGCGTCAATATCGTCGTTGAAACCGGGGGCAGAGGTTCCGGCAACAGTGCTGTTGTATTTTGCGTCGAGAGCCTTGGTGATCTCTTCAATGTTGGAGATCATCTTGCTGCGGGTCTCGGCATTGCTGTCCCCTGCGCTTTCGCTCTTCTGATATTTCTTGAGAATGGAAACGATCTCAGGCAGGTAGTAGTCAGTGAACTGCATGGTTCCCAGGATCTGATCGGGGTCGTCCTTGATCTTGGAAAGAATGCCTTCTGCAACTGCGGTGAACTTTTCAGAGACTGCGCGGACGTCAGCATCCTTAATGGACGGATTGAGGACCTTCAGCTGACCGACGCTTGCGCGTCCTCTTGCCATGATATTGTTGAAGCTGTTCTTCTGCTTGTCGGAGGTTTCTCCGCCGCTCTTAATGGCGCTGATAATGATCATAATGCCAAAGACGATGAAAGCAATGACGGCAATGCTGATGATCAGACTGAGGATCTTACCTATGACTTTGCCGAATACTTTCAGAAGAATAAATACGATAATGCCTGTTGCCAGCAGACCTATGCCGCCGGATTTGGAATTGTTGTTCATATCAGGACCTCCCTTTTTTTCTATAATACTCCAGTTAGCCTTCACTTTCAATGTCTTCTTCCCTGGTCAGACGGTCCAGAAAACTGAAGAGCACTGCCATGAATATGCCAACCATGCCGGAAGTGAATCCTCCGTTGTAGATCATAAGTCCGCCGTGAAGCTTTACGGGGAAAGTACATATGGCAGCGGCAATGCAGCCGGCCACGATCCCCCAGATGCGCCCGCGTCTCTGAACGACGGGGCATAAGCCCGTAGCAAATGCCATGCTGCTCAAGGTTGCCTGTGCGGCCATGGTCCAGCCGCCTCCGAGAGCAAGACTGCATGTACTGAATAAGGCGTAGCCGCAGATTATGGGCCAGGTGTTAATGGGGCTCTGGGCAGTGCAGGCAAAGCTGAGAGCGGCAAAGATCGCGCCCGTGGTCGGTCCGGTAAAGCCGGCGTTGGAAGTAGCCAGGTCCTTGAAAACAGTAGCTCCGCTGACGGTTACTATATCGTAAACGGCCAGTATGAAAAGGCCGTAAACGCCGATGTTTATGAGACAGTGAGGCATACCCCAACGCTCAGCGTGAACACCCTCTTTTGAATAAAGAAGGGCAGAGTAGCCCTTGAAGCTTCCCCCATTGTGCTTTCGTCCGAGAAGAAGGCTGGTCACGAAAATGGTGATAAATACTGCGTTGGCATAGGCTATGAAAGACTTGCCCGTGCCTAAATAGACCTCGTTGCTGACCTCCATGGCAGACTGGAGTTCCCTCCCGGGTATCAAATAGAGAATGACGAAAATAGCCGTTCCGAGAACGCCTCCGGCAAGCCCCGCATTGTACAGATTATACCCCTTTGTAAGTCCTCCCATAAAAGTAAGGAGGAAGGGGAAAATAAAGCCTACGGCAAGACTGCATAGCAGAGTCAGGCCTAAAGCCTTAAGTGAAACCTGAGGATCACCGGGAGTAAATTCATCCAAAGTATAGCGGAAAAGAACTTCACTGATGAGGGGAGCGAAACAACTGGAAAAACTGCATACGTGAAGATGCTTTTCCACGTCAAGTCCTCTCAGCTTCAGGCAGAGATAGGTGCCTAAAATGCAAGGCCAGATGTTCAGCAGATTCTTTCCGTAGAAGCCGTGGGCAATGACGAGGAAGTAGGCCGTCATAATTGAGGCTCCGGCTTCTGCTTTCATAAGTATGACGGGGATCATGACTCCCAGTCCGCAGAGGCCCGCATTGAGATAGGCGGCCCCAAGACTTCCGAAGCCGAAATAGTCGGTGGAAGATTTGGAGGGAGAAAGCATATACTTGAGAATGTCGGAGAAAATACCGAGACCTTCTCCTGTGTAAATTGCACCCAAAAAACCCGCCGCAATAAGAATAAGTGAGACGAGGATGGTATAGGACTTGATGATTTTGCTGTTGTCGACTCTGGCAGGCATAGGTATGTTATTTGATCACAAAGGGGACACTGTAGGGTTTTCCGTCGGGAAAATAACGCAGTTCCGGAGGAGTTTCAAGGCGAATGCGGCGCTTGACTGCCTGACGGCGGAGTTCGGCATCTATGGACGAAAGATCTGCGTCCGTTTCATTCCAACCGGGATAAAGCTCCGTAAACAAAGCAAGGGTGCTGGTCTCTGTGCCCTTAGGCAGTGCCAGCAGCCTTCTTATGAGAGCGTCTGCAATTTTATAATCGTCGGGATCGTTAAAATAGTTAAGCATAGGGTAATTATACGACTTCAGCCCTTGATTGAAAAGTATTCTTCGGAAGTGAGGAGATGATAGTCTGAGACGTATTCATAACCGTCCCACTTGCGGGTCCCCCCCTTGCTGTAGACGTAATGGAAGCCCATGGACTTGCAAAGTCTTGCCGAGCGGACATTCTCAGTAAAGCAGCCGTAGTAGAATTTCTGACCTTTTAGTTCTTCAAAGACCAGTTTCATAAGGAGTCCCAGAACCTCTTTACCAAGGCCCTTGCCCTGATAGGCGGCGGCAAAGCCGAGACCGGCATCCTCGTAAATACCGGAAGGCAAGCCTCCCTCTTCGTCGGGGACCTCGCGTACGGCGGCAAAGCCTATGGCCTCGTCACTGTCCTTAAGGCAGACGAAATACGCGGGGATGCGACTCTGCATCTCCATATTTCCCTTAAGCCTTTCCTCTGCCTCTTCTCTGGAGCTGACCACCTTCCACAGAACGTTCTTCTCTATGGAGTGATCTGTCCACACGTTATGCCACATGGCATCAAGGTCATCGGGACGACCCTTTCTCAGGATCACACGTTCACCTTCAAGTCTTTCGATCATGAAAAACACCCCTTTACGGTCATAAAAACAGGGAACTCCGGGTTGCTGAACCTGAAGTTCCCTGATTGGTTCTAAATCAGATTATGTTCGTACTCTCTGTACATTCTGTCCAGCATTTCCATCTTGGCCTGGACCTTGATCTGCAGCTCAGACGCAAGAGGATAATTCTTGGCGTCGATAGCTTCGCAGAGACTGGTGAGAATGCTCTTTCTTACCAGGGTATCCTGCATGAGCTCCAGACGCAGGTCGTTGATCTTCTTCCAGCGTTCTTCGTCAAGAGCTGTCATACAATCACCTTCAAGGCGTCTGCACTTACGGATGCTGTCCTTCCATTCGGAAACGAGGCGTTCACGAAGTTCGGAAGCCCAGTGATCGACAACAGAGATCTTGTAAGACTCCAGGTCTCTTGCGCTCATTACCATGTTTTCCAACAGGAGAGCGGCCTTTTCCGGATATTCATCAAAGGCGCTGATACATTCCCAGACAGTAGCGGGAGCCTTGCCGAAAAGCTTTTCGCGCTGAGCGTCGCTGTAATCGCTGAAAATATTGTTTTCAGCGCGGTACTTACGCTGAATGTCCAGATAAAAGTCGGGAGTGCCGGATTCCTTGGAAATGCTTTCGCAAAGGTCTTCGGCGGTCTTGCCTGCGTTTACTGCACTGCGTATGCCGTCCAGCATTGCCATAAGTGTGGCGGACAGGACCATGTACGTGTTGCTCTTGGGGTTAGGTGAACGAAGCTCAAAATGAGTTGCCATGGGATTGGCGTCATCGCGGACCAGCCCTACGAGAACTGTACGGTTACGTGTGGCAGTCTCAACACTGTGGCCGAGGCTGGTGACTATGCAGACGGGAGCTTCATAACCGGGCTTGAGACGGTTGAAAGCGTCGTTATTTGCAGATGCGAAAGGTGCAATGATCTCGTAGTTCTTGAGTATTCCCATGAGGGCTCCGAAACCTACGGAACTGAGATAGGAGCCGGTGGCGGAGGTAAAGAGATTTACCTTCTTTCCGTTCTTCAATCTGGCGCCGGCACCTATGTGAGTGTGCTTGCCGCTTCCGGCAACTTCCTGAACGGGCTTTGCCATAAAGGTCACGTCCAGTCCGTTGGCACGGAAAACGTCGCGGACGATGTTGCGGACATGACGGTCCACGTCTGCGGTCTTCATAGGATCGCTGTACTTCCAGTCGATCTCCAGCTGCTCCATAATGTGACTGTATTCGCCGCCCTGAACCATTTCGGCCTTGACGCCGCCAACTTCCTTATGGCCCATTTCAACGGAAATACCGTAGCGGTCAAGAAGTTCAATGGTCTGTTCCAAAGCGGTCCTTACAGGGCCGACAGTTCTCTTCCAATACTGCTCCTTCATCTCCTGAGAAGCCATGAGACGCTCTTTGTCTGCGGCTTCATGGGGAGTCTGTACGTAGAATTCCAGCTCGGTGGCAGAAGTCAGATAGATGCTTTCGATATCGTTTACATCGTCCAGCATGAGAGACTCTGCAAGCTCGGGATGAGCCTTGATCAGAGTCATAAGGCTGTCGCTGAAATATGAAATGGCATCCTTGAGAATATTTCTTGATCCTACGGGATTATTGTTATTGTGGATCAGGAAAGAAGGGATGCGCAGGCTTCCGCAGGGAAGGCCGTTTTCGTCTATATTATCAAAATTGTATTCCACGTACCAGTCAGCATCCGGGTCCGGCATAATGTCGACTTTAGCATTGGAGCAGTCGGCAATGGCGGGAAGAAAGACGGAAGAACCGTCTGTCTGAACACCCTTGGAAATGAAACCGTCCAGATCGTCAAGCATGACCTTTACGGGAATCTTCTCGTCGGTAAAGTGACCGTAAACGTCCACGCCGACCAGAGAAACGAACTTTACTTCGGGATGGGATGCAAGGATATCTGCCAAATTGCCCTTGCTGTGTTCACCTTTTTTTATGCAGTATAATAATTTGCTTGTATCCATCTTTTTTACCTCAATGCTTTATTATATCGCATTTTTTCATGATGTAAATCACAGCATCGGGCATTTATTTAACAATATGCTCGGCATCGCAGTAAATACAGCGATATACGCCCTTTTCCCTGTCAACAAGGCGGAATTCGTGAACGATCTCCTGCTCCACAGAAGTAATGCAGCGGGGATTTTTGCATTGGATAACGCCCTTCAGATGTTCGGGCAGAGCCATGTGGTGCTTCTTTTCAAGCTTGCCGTCTTTAACAATATTCACGGTGATATTGCTGTCAACGTATCCGAGAACGTCGAAATCCAGGTCAATGACCTCGTCGACTTTGATTATATCCTTAAAACCGTACTTTTCGCTTTTTACGTTCTGAATAATGGCCACGCAGCTCTTGACCTTATCAAGACCGAGGAGCTCGTAGATTTTCATGCTCTTGCCTGCGCTGATGTGATCCAGGACTATTCCGTTTCTTACGCCGTCAATGTTCATAGTGTGCCTCCTCTACTGACGCTTGATTCCAAGCAGGAAAAGAATAAGTGCCATGCGGATATGCTTTCCGCAGAGAGCCTGGAAGAAATAGCAGGCTCTGGGATCGTCGTCGACTTCGACGGAGATCTCGTTTACTCTGGGCAGCGGGTGCATGACTATCATGTTTTCGCCGGCCAGACGCATTTTTTCCGGAGTAAGGATGTAGCTGTCCTTAAGTCTGACGTAATCTTCTTCGTTGAAGAAACGTTCCTTCTGAATACGTGTCATATAGAGGACGTCCAGTTGGGGCATGGCATCATCAAGAGAAGAAGTCTCGGTCCAGTCTACGCCGGCCTTGTCCATGCTTTCCTTAATGTAATCGGGAACCTGCAGCTCTTCGGGGGAAATGAGGACGAAGCGGATGTTTTCATAGCGAAGCATTGCCTCGATAAGTGAATGGACAGTTCTTCCGAACTTCAGATCACCGCAGAGGCCAATGGTAAGTCCGTTAAGACGGCCGAATTTGCGCTTGATGGTCAGCAGGTCAGTAAGAGTCTGAGTAGGATGGAAATGACCGCCGTCACCGGCATTGATAATGGGAACTCCGGCTCTTCTGGCAGCCACAATGGGAGCGCCTTCCTTGGGGTGACGCATGGCGATTATATCAGCATAGCAGCCTACGGTCCTGACTGTATCGCTGACGCTTTCGCCCTTGGCAGCGGAACTGGAATTGGCAGAGGAGAAGCCTAAAACGCTTCCGCCAAGTTCAAGCATGGCGGCCTCAAAGCTGAGACGGGTCCTGGTGCTGGGTTCAAAGAAGAGAGTTGCCAGCTTCTTGTGGCGGCAGATATCTTCGTAAGCTTCGGGATGAGCCACGATATCGTCGGCAGTGTTAATGAGACTGTTGATTTCCTCAACGCTTAAATCAGTAATATTGATAAGGTTTCTGATCTCCATCTATTTTGCCTCCATCCAGGATTCATCTGAGGGATTGTTTCTGAACTTGAGGATGCGCTCCTTGTCTTCAGCTTTGATGTAATTGGTATCTGCGGCCACTTCAACAAGAGTATCCAGGTCGCAGAGACTTATATTTTTAACGTTTGCTTCAGCAAGGCGGTCCAGGCCCTTCTGCATTCCGTAAGTGAAAATGCTTGCAATACCAAGGACTTCTGCTCCGGCTTCACGGAGGACCTTTACCGTGTCTACAGCGGAACCGGCGGTGGAAATAAGGTCTTCTATTACAACAACCTTCTGACCAGGTTCAAGTCTGCCCTCGATCTGGTTGGCGCGGCCGTGATCCTTTGCAGAGCCTCTGACGTAGCCCATGGGAAGGCCGAGGAGATGAGCGGTAATGGCAGCATGAGCGATACCCGCGGTGCTGGTCCCCATCAGTACCTGACAATCGGGGAAATTCTCCTTTACGGTCGTGGCAAGGCCTTCTTCAATGATCCCGCGTACAGCAGGCGCCGTTAAAGTAAGTCTGTTATCGCAATAAATCGGACTCTTAATGCCGCTAGCCCAGACAAAGGGCTCCTCGGGTCTGAGGAAAACAGCCTGAATACTGAGCAGGCTTTCAGCTACGCTTCTTTTAATATCCATAGGTACCTCCTAATCAACAAATTCAGCAATGCAGCGTTTATATGCCGCCACAGGATCCGCGGCCTGAGTAATAGGTCTTCCGACAACGATGTAATCCGAACCGATCTCCTTTGCCTGAGCAGGTGTGGTGACGCGCTTCTGGTCGCCCTTGTCTCCGTCGGCAAAACGAACGCCGGGAGTGACAGTAAGGAAAACGGCACCGCAGTGCTCGTGGACCTTGCCTGCCTCAAGGGGAGAGCAGACCACGCCGTCAAGACCGCTGTTCTTTGCGTTGGAGGCATAACTCATGACCGCATCTGCCAGAGGCTTTTCAATGAGAATTTCATTTTTCATAGTCTCCTCATCGGTGGAAGTCAACTGGGTAACCGCAATGAGCAGCGCTCTCCTGCCGTCCTCACGGGTAAGACCGTCAATGGCGGCCTTCATCATTCCGGAAGTTCCGGCGGCATGAACATTTATCATATCCACATCAAGAGCTGAAAGGACCTTCATGGCCTTTCCTACCGTATTGGGAATATCGTGAAGCTTCAGATCCAGGAAGATCTTATGGCCTCTGGCCTTTATTTCTCTGACGATTGAAGGACCTTCAGCGTAAAACAGTTCCATGCCAATTTTCACAAAAGGCTTTACATCGGTAAATTTGTCAAGAAACTCAAAGGTCTGAGCCGCGTTGACAAAATCGCAGGCAATGATAACGTCTCTGCCCATCAGTGTGCACCTCCTATAATTTCACTAAGTGAGTTGATCCTGTATTTTTCCATGACAGACGGCAGAGCTTCCACAATTTTTTTGCAGACAAAGGGATCGATGAGATTCGCAGCCCCTACTCCCACCGCCGTCGCTCCGGCAAGCATCATTTCTATTACGTCCTCCGCGGTACTGACGCCGCCCATGCCTATGATCGGGAGTTTTACCGCCTCATACACATGATAAACCATGCGCAGAGCCACGGGAAAAATCGCAGGACCGCTGAAGCCCCCGGTCTTATTGGCAATGACAGGCTTCTTTGACTTCAGGTCTATGCGCATTCCCATAAGGGTATTGATCAGGCTCAGGCCGTCAGCACCTCCCCCTTCACAGGCCCTCGCTATTTCGCAAATGTCAGTGACGTTAGGCGAAAGCTTCATGATCAGAGGCTTTTTAGTCACCTTGCGCACAGCGGAGCATACCGCTTCAGCTGCCTTGGGGTCTGTACCGAAGGCCATGCCGCCGCCGTGAACGTTGGGGCAGCTTATATTTACTTCCACCCAGCCTATCTGGTCTTCATTTTCCAGAAGGCGGACTGTTTCAACGTATTCATCAATGGAGAAGCCGCTGACGTTGGCCATTACAGGCTTGTGGAAGAACTTCTTCATCTCAGGCAGTTCTCTCTGCTTTACTGCCATAACTCCGGGATTCTGGAGACCTACGGCATTGAGCATTCCCGAAGGAGCGTCCGCGATTCTGGGCGTAGGATTTCCGAAGCGTGGCTCTAAAGTCGTGCCCTTGAATGAAAAAGTGCCCAGGCAGTTTATATCGTATATCTCCGAAAACTCTCTTCCGTAGCCGAAGGTGCCGGAAGCGGGGATCAGCGGATTGTCCATCTCTATTCCGCAAAGGGTTACTTTGGTGTCTGCCATATGATCTCCTCCCTTTCGAATACGGGGCCGTCCTTGCAGACGCGCTTGTTTCCGGAGCGGGTCTGTATGCTGCAGCCCATACATGCGCCGAAGCCGCAGCCCATGCGCTCTTCAAGACTGTACTGACCAGAGGTCTTTGCGGTGGCTTCCACTGCCCTTGCCATGGGTCCCGGACCGCAGGTGAAGAAATTGCTGTAGTCCAGACGTTTCATGATGTCTGTGACAAAGCCCTTCGTGCCGGCGCTTCCGTCAAGGGTCGCGATTTCAAGCTTTACGCCCAGTTCCTCGAACTCCTTGACGAGGACGATCTCTTCGGCGGCATTGAAGCCCAGAATGACAGTGATCTCCGCGTCCGGATCCGCGGCCCTGATGGCCTTGGCCACTGCGTACATGGGAGCGGAACCCAGGCCGCCTCCTACGAGGACAGGCTTCTTTCCGGCCTTGCTCACGTCAAAACCGTTACCCAGGCCGGTGAGGAGGTCCAGCCTTGCGCCGGGCTCCATTTTGGAAAGCGCCTCGCTGCCCTTGCCTACGACCTTGTAGATAAGGGTATACCCTTCGCTGCAGCAGTCGCAGACAGAGATGGGACGTCTCAGATACAGTCCGGGGATCTCGATGTTCACGAACTGCCCGGGCCTGGTGTTTGCCGAAGTGTCGCCCTTCAGGACCATCCTGTAAGTGTCCTTCGCTATGCAGTTGTTTTCTGCTATTGTGTATAAATTCTGCTTCATTTTAAATAGCGTCTATGGTTGAAATGGTAAGTGTTGTTTCTTCCAGAACGTCCAGCAGCACACGGACGGTGTCCAGAGAGGTGAACATGGTCACGTTGTTTTCGGTGGCGCACTGGCGGATGGCCAGACCGTCCTGAGTGTGGACTGTGTTGTGGATGGCTCTGGTGTTGATGACGTAGCTTACATAACCGTATCTCATGGATTCGAGAATCGAGGTGTTGCCTTCGCTGATCTTGCCCTTGACCCTGGTCCTGATGCCATGGGCCTTGAGGAATTTGGCAGTGCCCTCGGTCGCCTCGATGTTGAAGCCCAGGTTGTAGAAGCGGCGGATAAGGGGCAGAGCCTCCTCCTTGTCTTCGTCGGCGATGGTGGCGAGGACGGTGCCGTAGTTCTGGAGCTTGACGCCTGCAGCCTGAAGAGCCTTGTACATTGCTCTGGAGAGCTTGGCGTCGTAGCCGATGGCTTCGCCTGTGGACTTCATCTCCGGTGAAAGGTAGGCGTCCAGACCCTTGATCTTGTTGAAGGAGAATACGGGAGCCTTGACGTAGTAACGCTTCTTCTCTTCGGGATAGAGCTCGAAGAGGCCCTGTTCCTTCAGGCTCTTGCCCAGGATGACATCGGTGGCGATGTCTGCAAGGCTGTAGCCGGTCGCCTTGGACAGGAAGGGAACGGTTCTGGAGGATCTGGGGTTGACCTCGATGATGAAGACGTTTTCTTCCTTGTCAACGATGAACTGGATATTGTAAAGCCCGACGATGCCTATGCCCAGGCCCAGCTTCTTTGCGTACTGGAGAATGATGCCCTTGACCTTGTCGGAGATGGAGAAGCTGGGGTAGACGCTGATGGAGTCGCCGGAGTGGACGCCGGTGCGTTCTACCAGCTCCATGATTCCGGGGACGAAGACGTTGGTGCCGTCGCAGATGGCGTCGACCTCGACTTCCTTGCCCTGAATGTACTTGTCGACCAGAACGGGCTTGTCCTCGTCGATCTCCACAGCGGTCTTGAGGTATTC
>JAKSSR010000017.1 GCA_024402995.1 Clostridia bacterium
TTGACCCAAAGCCCTGTTTTCTACAAGGGAGAAGAGTTTACGGAAGAGGTCTACAGAGACTTTTTCACAGATCCTTCAGTACACGTGATCACGGCCTCAAAGGGCGGCAGGATCATCGGGATCATTGAATGGAACGAAGAAGCTAACCCATTGATTTCAGAACGCTTCAGCTCAGTAAACGTGGGAGAAGCCTTTGTCTATCCTGAATTCCGGGGAACCGGGCTGTCCCGTCAGCTTCTTAATTTTGCCGAAAAACAAGCCCATGACAACGGCGCGGAATACATGTGGGTCGAACACGGAACAGCAAACCCCGAAGCCCGCGGATTCTGGAACAAGCACTTCAAAACATACCAGTATGAATTGGTAAGAGTTGTTGAGCGATAAATAGGATCCCCCTTGATGACAGCGCCTGATCCTGCAATTCTATAGTCTGCATTGACCCGCTAAAAGGGGGAAAAACAACACCGAAACTTCAGTTCCGTTGGAGGAGAAATGGAAATCAGAAACCTGCTGAAATATCGTCAATATTGGATGGGAATTGCTATGCTTTGGATCGTTTTCTTCCATGCAGGCATTTCCTGCAGCGGAGCTCTGTCCTGGATCAAAACTATCGGTTACGGCGGAGTAGATATTTTTCTCTTTGCCTCCGGGATCGGGAACTATAGCTCCTACTTAAGAGACAGAGATCCTCTCGCTTTCCTCAAAAGAAGAATCCAGAGACTAGCGCCTGTCTACATCCCTTTCATTATCATATGGCTCACATATAAGCTGGTCATGGACACGTCATTTTTGAAGTATACCGTCGGGAATTTTTTCGCCATTCAGGGTTTTACAAGCAACGGCGGAGAATTCAATTGGTATCTGACCGGCATTCTGATTTGCTACATACTGACCCCGTATTTGGCCCAATTTGTCAGCGAGCACAGCACAAAACAGACAGCACTGATGATTTTAGGGCTTCTGCTTATTTCAGTCGCTTTCTGGAATGATAAAAGGCTGATCATATCGATCACCCGTCTGCCTATTTACACTATAGGAATGCTTTTTAAGAAGCATGAAGACAAGGTATTGTATATTAAATCAAAACTATTGCTGGTCATAACTTTTCTGGCCGGCAGTGCCATCTTATTTATCGCATACCGATGCTTCAGGCAGCTCCTGTGGAATTACGGGCTTCACTGGTATCCGTTCATACTCATTACGCCCGGTCTCTGCATGATCATTTCATTTGTCATTTCAGCTATTGAAAACAAGCATTGGACATCTGTCCTTTTCCGTCCGATATTGAGTTTTCTGTCTTTGGTCGGAAAAAGCTCCTTTGAGACGTATTTGATCCATATTTTCGCCTTTGACATATTGGCAGGGGTCAACGCAAAGCATCCGCTTTCGCACAAAAGCCTCACCTATGCCTGCGTGGGACTCTGCGCGATTTTGTTCGCAATAGCGGTAAATTATACTATTACCCAGGTCCAGAAGAAAAAAACACGGGCAACCAATTAATAAATATATGTCATGAGTTCAAAACAGATCATTCTATGCTGAACAAAGTCTGCGGGGGAGTGACTTTCATTATCCCTCTGTTTATGGGCAGCAATTTTCCCCGGCAGTCAAAGGCCCCGGTCATTATTGCCGCATGTGTCCTCGCTTCTGTAGGAGCAGTATTTGAATGTGCGGCGCTCCTCAATAGAAAAACAGATTAAATCAGAATTAACGAAGGTAATGATATGAGTGAATTAGTAAAGTATTACGACACTATCTTCAAAAGAAAGTCTTTTCACCTGTTCAGAAACGTAGGCTCAGACAAAATAGAAGACAGTGAACTTACAGAAATCGGGCAGGCATATGGATCCTTCGAGAAACTGTACCCGGAAATCAGTACGGCCATTCGCATCGTCCCCGCAAAGGCAGTTAATTTCAAGCGGGACGCGGAGTATTGCATCCTGATCTACAGTGAGAAAAAAGACAATTATCTGATGAACGCAGGCTATATCGGCGAACAGCTGGACCTGTGGCTAGTAAAACACAATATCGGTTCTCTCTGGTACGGCATAGGCAAGCCGGATGAAGCAACTTACAACGGCCTGGACTACGTGATCATGCTCGCGATCCACAAGGTAAACGATGAGACAAAGTACAGAAAGGACATGTTCAAGGCCAAGCGCAAGCCCCTTGAAGAAGTCTGGTCCGGCGATGATTTAGGCGTGGCAGATATTGCCCGTTTCGCTCCCAGCGCCTGCAATACCCAGCCCTGGTACGTAAAAAACGACGGAGGAAAGCTCACGGTTTTCAGATACAAGAAGCCGGGAAAACGCGGCATAATGCCTGCTTCCGCAGTATCCTATTTCAACCGCATCGACATAGGCATTTATCTATGCATATTGGAGATATGCCTTCTCAATAAAGGCCTGAAATACAGCCGTGAACTGTTTGTTGATAACGGCGGAGACGAAGAGTTTACCAAAGCTGCCGAGTACACGGAACAGCACAATACAGAGCAATAGTCTTTATTATCATCGGCCTGCTTGCCTGCGCATCCGCAGAGGGACGCTGTCATGCAAAGGCATAAAACCAATGAGAGTGCGTTTCTCAGTGTTTTTTTCATAATAGGACCTCCAAATTTGTATCTTCGACATTATATTGTGTTATATTAAAAAAAAACAACTCAAGCGAGGTTCACCATGTTCAAGAGTTTTTCAGCGTATCTGAAAGCCCTTTTCTATATTAATTACAGAAATCTCGGCAAAGAAGACAGAGACCTGGTCATCAGACGCTTCACCGAAGAATGCATTACCAGACTTAATGTAGTCTCAGCCATAACATTTTTATCTGAGACCGTTCTCATGATCCTGGACATTACTTCCGGTTTCTTCGCCAAGGATCCCCTGAACTATATAAACCTTGCCGCGGAACTGCTGGTTATTCTGGCATCTCTCGGGGCTAATTACACCTGCAACAAAATGGTCAAGGTAACCTACCACGACCAGAAGGCTCGTGTCAGGCTGCTCTGCGTTTACAAGACTCTGCTGATTATCGCCACCTTTATGTTCATCTTCACGGATATCTACGTAAGACACAGAGTTCTGGGATCTTTCATCGTTTTCTGGTTCTTCATTCAGGTCATCCCCTTCCGGAGAGCAAGGACCAATCTGGGGGTATTCGGGCTCTTCGGCATCTTTATCTCCGTGCTTTACCTGGTATTTGTACCGGGAGCCACAGCAGGAAGCCTCTTCAGCATACTGGCAATTATCTTCGCCTTTGCTTTTTCCACCGAATGCATACGTTCATCCGCGTTTAAAAAGACCATTAACAACCGCATGAACGAGCTGAGCACCGAGCGTTTTGCAAGACTGGCATCTCAGACAATTGTTGCCCTGTCAAATACTGTGGAAGCAAAGGACCTGTACACCAGAGGCCACTCTCAGCGGGTTGCAAAATACTCCAGGGAAATTGCCCGAAGAATGGGATATCCCGAGGAAGAGCTGGATGAAATCTACTACATAGGTCTTCTTCACGATATAGGAAAAATAGGCGTAGCGGACACAGTCATAAATAAAAACGGCCGCCTGACCGAAGAGGAATTTCAACAGATCAAGCAGCATCCGAACATGGGTTATGACATTCTGAAGATCATCACCGAAATCCCGGGTATAAGCATCGGAGCCAAGTGGCACCACGAAAAATACAACGGCACCGGATATCCCGACGGCCTCTGCGGCGATGATATTCCCCAGATCGCCCAGATCATTGCCGTAGCCGATGCCTATGACGCAATGACCTCTACGAGAAGCTACCGTGAAGTAATGCCCCAGGAAAAGGTCAGACGCGAAATCGAGAAAAACGCCGGCACACAGTTTGAACCGACCATTGCCGCCATTATGCTTCAAATGATCGATGAAGACAGCGAGTACGCCATGCATGCAGAGGCAGAAAGAAGCAAATAAATGTTCCCTGAAAGGATCACCAATTACATCAAGAACGCCGCATACACCATGAACGACGTGGGACTGTCCGGCTCCCGGGTCTATATTTTCGACCGATACGTTCTGAAGGTGCAGCCTAAGAGCGAAGAGACTGACAACGAATTTGAAATATTAAACTGGCTTGACGGCGCCTGCCCTGCTCCGAAAATACTGGAATACGTCAAAGAAGACCGGTTGGCATACACTCTCATGACAAAGATCGGCGGCGAAATGCTCTGCGACGAAAAGTACATGAAAGATCCCCAAAGGCTCATTGCCCTTGCCGCTCAGGCCCTGAAAATGCTGTGGACGGTGGACGTAAAAGACTGCCCCTGCAGTTTCAGCAGGCTGGACCGCCGCCTTGCCGAAGCAAGAAAAAACGTAGAAAACGGCACTGTGGATATGGATGACGCAGAATCGGAGACCTTCGGTCCCGGAGGCTTTGCGGATCCGGCAGAACTTCTTCAATGGCTTGAAAACAACCGTCCTGAAGAAGACCTGGTCCTTACCCACGGTGACTTTTGCCTTCCCAATGTATTTGCTCAAGGTGATGAGATCACCGGTTTCATAGACAACGGCAAAATGGGTCCAGCCGACAGATGGCAGGATATTTCCATTCTTCTCAGAAGTCTTCAGAGAAATTTCAACGGCAAGTACACAGGCGGAGTTCCCTACGAAGGTTACGAAGACAGCATGCTCCTTGACGCTCTGGGGATTGAAATGGACCCTGAGAAAAACCGCTATTACATGCTGCTGGACGAGTTATTCTGATTTTCCCGGAGGTTTAATTCTTTGAAAGAAAAAAATAAATGGCTTCTTCCCCTGGGAATGTGGCTGGTCTTTGAGACCATCGCAGTGACCTTGTGGCTTACAAAGAACAATATCTTTTATCTTTTCAACTTCAGCTACATCGGCACCTCAATTTCCCTGGGCCTCCTCCTCTTCCGCTTCAATTACAAGCATGCAAGAAGGATTGTTCAGCTTCTGGTTGGCCTGTACATGCTCATATATCTGGGCCTCATCTGCAGGGAAAACATGCAGATCGAAGGCTTCTGGTACTACCTTTTTACCGGAGTTTTCGAGGCGGCGACCATACACTACGCCGTAGCAAAGATCTTCGGCCCCCTTATCTTCGGCCGGGGTTGGTGCGGCTACGCGTGCTGGACGGCAATGGTGCTTGACTTCCTTCCCTACAAGGTTCCCCTGACACCGAGAAAGAATTTAGGATTTATCAGGTACATTACCTTTGCCCTGTCCCTGGCCTTCGTTGCGGGACTGTTCCTGGCTCACGCCGGAAACATTGAACGCATAATGTTCCTGGCCTTTATCATAGGCAACGTACTCTACTATGCTTCCGGAATAGCTCTGGCTTATGCATTCAAAGACAACAGGGCCTTCTGCAAATATCTCTGCCCCGTTGCCGTCTTCCTGAAGCCTATGAGCTATTTTTCAGTCTTCAGAGTAGTATGCGACAAAGAGAAATGCGTCTCCTGCGGAAGATGCAGCAAGATATGTCCAATGAACGTTGATGTTACAGATAACTCAAGAAAGCGGAAGAATGGTACCGAATGCATACTCTGCCTTGAATGCGTAAAGGAGTGTCCCAGAAAGGCCTTATAGAACCCACCAGTAAAGCAGTTGTCCTCAAATATGGACAACTGCTTTTTTTAACAGTATAATTAAAATGGTAATTTAGTTTAATTTGAGTAAGTCGCAATGGAAAAAATCAAAACAGCATTTAAAGAAAATTCACAATACAAAATCTTCCTTTACTCCATTCTGGCCATGGGCCTTTCTTACGGGATCTACAAGGGGATCATCGATAACTACCTGGCAGAGGTAGCCTCAATGAACGAGTTTGACAAGGGCCTTTCCGAGTTCTTCAGAGAAATGCCCGGGCTATTCCTCGTCTTCATTCTTGCGGCCTTTTACACCTTCTCCGCGGAGAAACTGTATAAGATCGGTTCAATAATCATGCTGGCCGGTATGGGCCTCCATTCCATAGTTCCGCCCACCAGGATCATGCTGATATTCGCTATTTTCATCTTTTCTCTGGGCGACCACATTCAGTTGGGAATGAAAAGCACCCTGACGCTTCAATACTCAAAACCGGGGAACGGGGGGACCGCCCTTGGCTACATGAACTCTGTCAACCAGGTGGGGCACCTTATCGGCTACCTGGTAGTAGGTGCCGCCTTCCTCATCATAACCAGAAACCAGCCCTTTAAGCTTTTCTTCTGGATCTCGACCGCCCTTTGCGGCATCGGTGCAGTCCTGTCCCTTAAGATCACCGGCGATACGGAGACCGACAAGTCCAGGAGCCGCTTCTATTTCCGCAAGAAGTACACCAAGTATTACATGCTGGAGGTATTCTACGGTGCACGCAAGCAGGTTTTCTTTACCTTTGGTCCCTACGTGCTTATTTTGTTCTACAAAGCCAACACGGCCGTGATCAGCCTGCTCTACGCAATTTCCGCAATAGCCTGCTTCTTCATGGCCCCCATAGTCGGACGCATTATTGACAAGTTCGGCTACAAGATCGTCATGATCATGGACACCGTGATTCTGGTCGGAGTCTGCTTCTTCTACGGCTTTGCCCACAGAATTTTCCCCCAGAACGTGGCTTTTATAGTATGCTGCGCCAACTACGTCCTCGACTCGGTCATTTCCCTGGCGTCAATGGCTTCAAGCGTTTACGTTCAGGATATTTCAGAGAGTGACGATGAGACCCGCGCGACTCTGTCCACAGGCATCTCCGTCAACCACATGATCACCATTCTCATTGCCCTTTTCGGCGGCTGGATCTGGCAGACACTTGGCATGGAGACCCTGTTCATCATTTCAGCGATCCTCGGCCTTTGCAACAGCGCATATGCCGCAACCATCAAAACTACAGAGAAAGCGTAAAACATGAAACTCAAAGCAGTCATTTTCGATATGGACGGCGTCATTTTCGACTCCGAAAGAGCCAGTTTTCAGGCATGGAAGGAGCTTTCCGTCAAGTACGGTTTTGAAGAAAACTTCGATGCCAATTACTACAGCATCATAGGGACCAACAGAGATCTTAACCGCAAGCTTTTCAAGGAATACTACGGCGCGGATTTCCCCTACGACGACTATGCCGACGAAAAGCAGGAGATATGCCGTCAGCGTTATTCCAACGGAAGAATGCCCAAGAAAACCGGCATAACCGAACTTCTGGAATACCTGAAAAGCCTTGGTATTTACACCGCCGTTGCCTCATCCACCTACAGCGACATAGTAACTACCCTCATGGACGAGGCAGGACTTCGTTCCTATTTCACCCTCATTGTTGGCGGCGATATGATCACCCGCTGCAAGCCCGATCCTGAGATTTTCCTCAAGTCCATTGACGGTACCGGACTAAAGCCTGAAGAATGCGCCGTCATTGAGGATTCCTACAACGGAATACGTGCCGCATATGCCGCAGGCATGTTTCCCATTATGGTTCCCGACATGCTTCCGCCCACAGACGAAATGAAGGAAAAGGCCGGCATTATTCTTCCCGACCTTCTTGCCGTAAAAGACTTTCTGGAGGCAGAAAATGAATAAGCCTGTTATAACAAAAGAATGCGTCAAACCCCTTCTGGACACTAAGTTCGTAAAGGTTTTCGACCTTCAGTACGCCGAAGGACGACATTATTACGACGCTACGAGACGCAGCTTAGACCAGCTCACAGCAATCAAAAGTGATGAAGAATTCAATACCATGCAGCCTGATGCCGCAACGGTCTACACCATTCTTCTTTCTAAGGACAGCGAGCCCCGCATGCTCCTTCACTACGAATACCGCTACCCCATCGGCCGGTTTATGATAAGTCCTCCGGCAGGTCTCATCGATCCGGAAGACCGCAGCGCCGAAGAACCCCTTATCGTTACAGCAAAGCGCGAGCTCTTCGAAGAAACCGGACTGACGGTAAAGGATGAAGACAGGGTTTTCGTAGTCAATCCTCTGGTATTCAGCACCCCCGGCATGACTGACGAATGTAACGGTCTGGTCTGCGTCATCGTCAATAATTTTGACGAGAAGGCTCTGAGCCAGGCTAACTGCGAAAGCACAGAATGCTTTGACGGCTTCTGCCTGGTCACCAAAGAAGAGGCCCTTAAGATGCTGCGTGACGGCCGCGACCCCAGAGGCAATTTCTACCCAGCATATACCTGGATGGCCCTTTCCTATTTCGTTTCAGACGAATGGAAGCGTGTTTAGATTGAGAGAGGTTTCAATATGAAAGTTGATGAAAGATTCCTGAAATACGTTGAATTTGCAACAACCAGTGATGAAAGCAGCGAAACGATCCCTTCTACTCCCGGACAGAGAGTTCTTGGCGAGTATCTGGCAAAAGAGCTTACTGAAATAGGCCTGGAAGGCGCAAAGATCGATGAATACGGTTACGTTTACGCCTGGCTCCCCGCCAGTGAGGGATATGAGGATGCCGACCCCATAGGATTCATCGCTCATATGGACACCTCCGACGCAGTTCCCGGCGAAAACATCAAGCCCCGCTATATCGACTACGAAGGCGGTGACATAGTCCTGGGAAACGGCGCAGTCACCGACGTAAAGAGCTTCCCCTTCCTGAAAAACTACGAAGGCCAGAAGCTCATAGTCACCGACGGCAGCACCCTTCTTGGCGCCGATGACAAGGCAGGCATCGCGGAGATTTTCACAGCAATGGAATACCTGATCGCCCATCCGGAGATCAAGCACGGCAGGATCTGCGTAGCCGTGACTCCCGATGAAGAGATCGGCCGCGGCCCCGATAAATTCAACGTTCTCGCCTTCGGTGCCAAGTACGGCTACACTCTTGACGGCGGAACTCTGGGTGAGATCGAATACGAAAACTTCAACGCTGCGTCTGCCCGCCTCACCGTAAACGGCGTAAGCATCCACCCGGGCAGCGCCAAGGACAAGATGAAGAATGCGGTCCTTATTATGAGCGAGATGATCTCTATGCTTCCTCCCAGCGAGGTCCCTGCACATACAGAGGGCTACGAAGGCTTCTACCATGTGGGCAGCATTGAGGGTGGCGTAACAAAGTGTGTCATGAGCCTCATAATCCGCGACCACGACGCAATAAAGTTCGAAGAACGCAAAACATTCCTCAAGCGTCTTACAGCCTATATCAACAGCAAATACGGCGAAGGCACCGCAGAACTGGAGATCAAGGACAGTTACCGCAACATGAAAGAAATGATACTGCCCGTTATGCACATCATCGACAAGGCCAAGGCAGCCTTTGAGGACTGCGGCGTGGTCCACAAGTGCGTGCCCATCCGCGGAGGCACAGACGGTGCCACCCTGTCCTTTATGGGCATGCCCTGCCCCAATCTCTCTACCGGCGGCGAAAATTTCCACGGAGTCAATGAATTTGTAAGTGTTCCGGCCATGGAAAAAATGGTTCAGGTCGTTGTGGCCCTTTGCAAGAGTCAGCCATTTGATGTATAATATTAGAAATGTTCTGTAGCAGACAGTAAAGGTAAATCACATGGAAAAAAACACAAAGAATTATCTGGTATTTGCAATCGAAATGTCAATAATCACCATAGCCTTCATCATTCTTCTCATGAAGTATGACGTTCAGCCTATCGGTCCCCAAAACTCCGAAATCGGTTTGGCCAGCCTCAACGGTTTCCTGGCGGGAGTTTTCACCTACAGCGACAAGTGGTATCACCTCAGCCAGCTCCTGGGATACGCAGCCTTCGGTGTATGCGGAATCTACGCAATTGCCGGCCTTATAGAACTGATCCAGCGCAAGAGCATTGCAAAGGTAGACAGAGCCATTACCGTTATGGGCCTCTTCTATCTCATCGTTCTTGTACTGTATTTCTTCTTCAATAAATTTGCGGTCAACTACAGACCCATCATTCTGGATGAAGTCCTCGAGCCTTCCTTCCCCTCATCCCACACCATGCTGGTATGCTGCGTCTTCGGAATGGCCATCGCTTCATTCGACAAACTCATTGAAAATGTCGGGATCAAAGTAATTCTGGACATTATAGCAGGCCTTGCCATAGGCCTCATGGTCCTGGCCAGAACTCTGTCCGGGGTACATTGGTTCACTGATATTTTCGCAGGTATTTTATTCAGCATTACCATCGTTGCCTTCTATCACGCAACCATAATGCTCCCCGAAAAGGACAGTTAACCATGACACACAACAAGAGCCGCAGGCTCAAAAAAAATCTCAAAAGCTTCAGTAAAAAAGAGGTCGACGTAGCAAAATACGTCCGCGATTTCTACGTAGATAACGGCCTCGCCTACATTTCATGCAACGTTGACGACTACTACGACGTCATTGACGACTACTCCGTAGACGGATACGAATGGCTCAACGAGGGCTTCGTAAGATTCCTTGAATCCAACGCCATGTATGTTCCCACAGAGTACCCCATCGTTCTGGAGATCTGCGGACACCATTTCAACCGCAAGGAAAAGGACGTTATCATAGAAACAATCTCCGACTACTACGCCCTTGAGCAAGGCGACGTTCAGCTGAACATCGAAAAAATGGCCCGCAGAAACTGGGTCAGAGCCGGTCTTTCCGTACTGGGCATTTTCCTCATGTGGCTGGGCAACAAGACCTCCATCTCTTTTCTCAGTGAAGCGACCCTGGTCTTCTTCTGGTTCGCCTTCTGGGATCTTTGCGAATCACTGATCTTCGAAAGAAAGGACCTGTTCGAGGAAAAGACCGACGCCGCACAGATGGCCAATATCAAGGTCATTTTCAAGGAAGTTTACTACGATGCTCCCGTGTCAGAAGAGAAGGAGCAGGAAATCATAGCCGAAATTTTTGAAGACGTGGAAGAGCCCGGTAAAGACTCCGAAGCCGCCGGCAGCCTCTTCGACAGATTAAAAGGAGAGAACAATGAATAAGAAAAGTACCGAGACCGTTCTTGCCGACGTCAGAGCAGCAAGAGAGACTTTCTGGGTCAATCCGGACGTTCTGCCCTACGAAAAGGCCGAACCGGGACTTAAGTTCCACAAGGCCGACATAGAAGACGCCCGCGCAAGACTTGAGCGCTTTGCCCCTCTCATTATGAAGCACTTCCCCGAAACGGAGGAAGCAAAGGGCATTATCGAATCTCCCTTAAAGGAGACTCCCGAGCTCAAGAAGGTCTACGGTTTCCCCGAAGGACGCCTCTTCCTCAAGTGTGACAGCCACCTTGCCATTGCAGGCAGCGTTAAAGCACGCGGAGGCATCTACGAGGTTCTTAAACATACTGAAGAACTTGCTCTTGAAGCAGGCCTTCTCAAAGAAAACAGCACTCCTGAGGAATATGCCGCTCTGGCAGACCACAGAGACTTCTTCGCTCAGTACAAGGTCCAGGTAGGCTCAACCGGCAACCTGGGCATGAGCATCGGAATCATGAGCGCCGCCATCGGCTATCAGGCCTTTGTTCACATGTCCGCTGACGCCAAGGAATGGAAGAAGAAGCTTCTCAGAAGCAAGGGCGTTACCGTTATCGAATACGCAGACGACTACAGCAAGGCCGTTGAAGAAGGCCGCGCTCAGTCCGATGCAGATCCCATGAGCTATTTCGTTGATGACGAATCCTCCAGCGCTCTCTATCTGGGCTATGCCGTAGCAGGTGAACGCCTTAAGAAGCAGTTGACAGATCAGGGCGTCACCGTAGATGCAGCCCATAAGCTCGTAGTTTACATTCCCTGCGGAGTAGGCGGAGCTCCCGGCGGCATTACCTTTGGTCTTAAGGAAGCCTTCGGCGACAACGTCATCGTATACTTCGTAGAACCGGTCCAGGCACCCTGCATGCTGGTCGGCCTTGCTTCCGGGGAACTTGATAAGGTCTCCGTCAAGGACTTCGGCCTTACCGGTCTTACAGATGCCGACGGTCTGGCAGTAGGTCGCTGCTCCAAGCTGGTCGCAAAAGAAATGACTCACCTGCTGGCAGGCGAATCAACAGTAGATGACAGCAAGCTCTACAAGAATATGCAGCAGCTCTACAAGGCAGAAGGCATAATTATTGAACCTTCTTCCTGCGCCACCTTCCAGGGGCTCATTGACTGGAACGAATATTGCAAGGACGATTTCAGCGCCGAAGAACGCGCCAATATGACTCACATCGTATGGGCTACCGGCGGCAGACTTATGCCCAAGGAGATCGTTGAAGAATACCTCAGCAAATAAGGTTTTTAAAAATTCCTGAAACCTCGTCGTACCAAGGTACAGCGGGGTTTTGTGTTTCATGTATTCTGCATATCTGTTTCATTTTAAACGGAATTTTAACGATATTTACCGCCGAAATTCATTCCCCCCCCCAAAAAAAGATTAATGCATCGGGTATTCAGCCTTTCAACGCCCTCAGGGCAGATTGATGAAAGCGAGATATTGATATGAAAAGAAAATTATTGATAATGATCCTTTGCCTTGGACTGATGCTTTCATCAGTATCCTCGGTTTGGGCTGCCACCTTTACCGATACAGGAAACGGGGAACTGGCCATGGCGGCGGCAGTCCTTCAGGGCATGGACGTAGTTGCAGGAACTTCTGCCACCACTTTTGACCCTCAGGGCACCCTCACAAGAGCTCAGGCCTGCACCATGCTGGTAAAGATGATGGGACTGGACAGCAATCTGTCCACTGGAGCAAAGAAAACATATTTCTCCGATGTCCCTTCCAACGCCTGGTACGCTCCCTACGTCAACCTGGCCTACAGCAATAACCTTATCAACGGTTACGGCAACGGCAAATTCGGCCCCAACGACTACATCAGTTACGGCCAGCTGGCAACTATTATTCTTCGTATGTTAGGCTATACCACCGCAGATATCGGTTATGTCTGGCCTGCTGACTACACTAGTTTCAGCGAGGATCTGGGAATTTCCGCAGACTTCACCATCGGTGACAATTCCAGATTGACCCGCGGTCAGGCAGCCCTCATGCTTTACAGAAGCCTTACCCGCAAAACCAAAGGCAGCCGTCAGGATTTCTATGAAACCATTGCCGACGTCGCTTCCACCAAAGAAATCATTGTCATGAGTGTTAATGCTGAAAGAAACGGCAGCACCGGACTCATCATGGGTTACAGCCTCAGCCAGAACGACGAGACAGTCTATGTCACACAAGAAAATACCCAGAGCCAGGTCCTTGAAGGATGCAGCGGCAAGCTGCTCCTCAATTCCTCAGGCGAAGTCACAGGCTTCCTGCCTACTGAAAGCAATACCAAGGATCTTGAACTGGAAGGTGCAAGTCTCTCCTTCCTCACCGCAGGCGGAACCAAATACCGCATAGCTTCAACTGTTCTCGTTCTCGACTCAAAGGGAGAAAGCAGCTGGAGTTCAGGCGGATACCTTAAGGCTCTGGCAGAGAAAGGCCAGACCGTCCGCGTATACTTTGACAGCGATGGTTCCGTCAAATATGTATACCTCTTCGGAGGAGAAACCGAAAATAATGAGACCGCCGCTCTTTACAGAGTCAGCGGGTACATTTCCGCAGTATCTCCCAGCCTTGTTTCAACAGAAAGAGTTACTATCGCAGGCAGCAGTTTCCAGGTATCTGAAGCTGCTGCAGCTTCTTTTTCGGCCTATCGCATAGGTGATAAAGTGAGCATTTATCTGGACTCAGACCTTAAAGTCTGCGCCGTAGACAAAGAAAGCATCTACAGCGGAATGCTGGGCGTTCTTGCCGCCGACGGCAAGTCCGTTAGCCTCGTCGGCAGCGGAGTTAAATTCAGCGGAAAATCTGTTGAGTTCAAAGACAAGCAGGCAGGAGGCCTGGTCAATGTAACGGAAAGCGAACAGGGTACTCTCAAGTGTTCAGCAGCTGAAGAAACTCAGGTTTCCGGAGATATTGATCTTGAGGCAATGACCGTGGGCACCACTCCCATTGCAGCCCAGTGCTCCATTTACGAGTGGACCGGTTCCGGTTACCTCTGCAGCCTTGAAGGAGTCAGAGGTGAAGCCTCCGGGGATTTCGGAGCAATTACCTGGACTGAAGCAATCCCCGAAGCTCAGGTCAGTTGGTGCCGCAAAAATGCCGAAGGCCAGGTTGATGTCATCATTCTCAAAGATGTTGTGGGCAGCTGCTATTCCTACGGCTACCTTGATCTTTATACCGACAGAGAAGGGATCGACCTGGGAAGCGGAACTTTACACGCTTACAACAGGGCCGGAGTTCTCACAGGAGCAAACGGCAGCGGTCAGAAAAGCCTCTGCGTAATAACTCAGGACGAAGGCTACTGCGGAGTTGCTTACGGATACAGCAACAAGAACAGCACCATCGTATCGGTCCAAACCCTCAGTAAATTTGAGATAAGCTCCATTGAAAGCCTTGCTCTTACTAAAGACAGCAGCGGAAACGACCTATGGCAGGCAGACAGCGTAAACACTTCATATGACATAAACGACGACCTTCAGGTCTACAACGAAGCAGACAGCAGCTGGTCTAAGGACATCAGCACCTGCCTTGCTTTCCTTGAAAGCGGCTATACCGTTACTATGTATTACGATCGCGCTCCTGAAGATGGCGGATCCGTACGCATCGCCGTTATCAACAAATAAACGATCAAAAAGTCTGAAACACGCGACTAAAAAAGCGGACCCGTAAGGATCCGCTTCATAGACGCGTGTTTTTGCGTATGCTTTCTTATTTTCTGACACTTCTCATGGTGCAGGTACCATCGAGGAGTGAACCTTCAATGACGATGAGGTCACTGGTGGTAATGTCGCCGGTGAAAACGCCGGTGCTTGTGAACTGCATCAGGTCGGTGCAGACTACCTTACCGTCACCGGTACCCTTGAGAAGAAGCTTGCTGCAATTGATGGTTGCTTTGAAGCTGCCCTGCTCGGAAACTTCGATGACGTCATCGGAATCGATGGTGCCTTCAAAATAACCGTCGATGTAGATGGGGGTGTGGGTGGTAATATTTCCTTTAAACTGTGTATTTGCACCGATAATGGTTACTGCTACGTCAGAACTGATGCTTACGCGATCGTTATTAATGTCGAATGCCATAAGTATTCTCCTTTTCTGGTATTTTGCGTTTACCCGCAAAATTCATTATATCACACAAAACGCATGTCTTCAAGGAATTCATCAAAATCATCGTATTCACTGTCGATGAAATCATAGAAGACGGGTGTTTCCATGTGATAGCGGCCAGTCTCAATAATGCTGCCTGCCGCAATATAGGGTGTAAGCCTGAGAGCACCGCTGTAAACCGATTCTTCAGTGCTGCCGACTACGAGAAGCTGGTCCGCGTTGGTGAAGAAATACATAGCCTTTATGTCACCGCTGATGCGGTAGACCTTTTCTTCCACGTGGCGGTTATTGTCGTTCATTGTCATATACAGGTCGCCGGCGGCATGCTCAAAGTTCATACCATTGCCGGATGCCTTGCGTATATCCCGCTCAAGGGCTTTGTCATTGCTGACAATATCGAAAACGTTGATATATTCACTGCGGTTGACTATCATGGCGCTTTCGAAAAGACTGAGCTTCTGCTCCATAGTTTTCTTTGCCCTGATGACCTTGCCGTCCTTTACGACGACCTCGCTGAGAACGAGGAAGCTCTGATTGTCCAAAGAAACAAAGGACTCACAGAGATAAGTATTTTCCCCGTTTTCCGATGAAAAATCCTCTATGGTATTCTTCACCAGATCTGCAGAACGACGCAGCTCTATGGGCTGAATTTCGCCTTCTGCGGCCTCCTTTGAAGCAAGGTAAGCCAGAGCCTCTGAATCCCTTTCAAAGGCACGCATAAGGTAGTAGTTTACAAGGCCGTAATCAGTTTCAATGGGAACACACATCTTCTTAAAGAGGGTGGTCTTCTCCCTTGATGAAAGATTGACCTTGTGGTCCCCGAAGAAATCGATCTGGCGTATATCGTCAGGAAGAGGATGCCCTGCTTTGACAGTACTTTCAAGGAAATAATTCCCAAGATAATAGCACTGACGCTCTGTCAGACTGACCATTTCTCCTCCCAGGGAGCCGAAGTATTCCTGCACGGCGCTGTCCAGGGCCTTTGGATCGTCGCCTGAGGCTGCGGCCATAAATTCTATGCCGGAAAGATCTACGTCATAGCGGATAAACTGGTGAAAATCAAGAGTTTCACCGGTCTTGTCCATGACAAACCAGTGCACGCGCATGCCAAGGGCACCCATGAGGCGGGTGTCTGTGATCTCTGCATCTTTGAATGTAACTGTGAAACGCTCTGCGCTGATGTTGTCCATAAATTCCTGTTAGTAAGAGACCCGGTCTTTTCAGACCGGGTCTTGTGTTCACTTTGATTATTCGATGTTGAACTTTTTCTTGAACTTCTCTACGCGGCCGCCGCGGTTGATGAACTTCTGCTGGCCAGTAAAGAACGGATGGCACTGTGAGCAGACATCCAGACGGATTTCGTCCTTGGTGGACTTGGTCATGAATGTGTTACCGCAAGCACAGGTAACCTTGCAATCCTTATATTCGGGATGGATACCGGTCTTCATTTTGCTTTCCTCCTTTTCCCTTAGTCGTTATTTTATCTCAATTTTATTAAATCCGATTTGTCACGCCTGATTATCTTAACATAATCATGGGGGTATTGCAAGCGAAAAATAATTATTTTATGCGTTTACATATTTTACCATTGATGGTATATTATCAGACAAAAGGTTATTTCCAGAATTCTCCAGTAGCATCAGAAGGCATTACCCAACCGCCTCTGGGTGAGAAGCTGTTGTCGGCAACCTGGGGGCCTCCCGGAGCGCAGTCACGCTTGAACTGCTGGGAAATGAAGCGCTTGCAGAAGATATCGATCCACTTTTCAATGGTTTCGCTGTCATATACGCCTTCAAAGACCTGATTTGCCAGCCAGAGGACCTTCTGTTTGTCCTTTCCGAGGAAGACCATGTGCCAGAGATAGAAGTCGTGCAGCTCGTAGGGCCCCACTCTGTCTTCTGTGATCTGGGTGATCTCGCCGCTTTCGGTGGGAGGCAGCAGTTCGGGAGAAATGGGAGTCGCAAGAACGTCGTCAAGAGCTTCAGCAAGACGCCCGGCTTCTTCAAGATCTGCAAAGAGACCGTTTCCGGCCTTGATGCCTTCGGAAACAGAAGCGATAACGGCCTTGACCATTCCCTTGGTAAGACCGCCGTTTACGCAGTACATGGACAGGTGATCGCCGCCGTATGTGCACCAGCCGAGGGCTGTCTCGGACATATCACCGGTACCGATGACCATACCGTTGACGTCGTTGGCAATATCCATAAGGACCTGAGTGCGCTCACGGGCCTGGGCATTTTCGTATGTGACGTTGCGGTCATTTAAATCGTGACCTATATCTTCAAAATGAGCCTTTGCGCTGGGGCCGATGGGGATCTCCCTCAGTTCACAGCCCAGACTTTCCATAAGGCCGTAGGCATTGCCCTTGGTGCGGTCGGTAGTACCGAAGCCGGGCATAGTTACGGCAAGGACGCTGTCGGGGCTCATACCCAGCATGCGTACAGCTCTTGCAGCGACCAGAATTGCCAGGGTGGAGTCGGAACCGCCGGAAACACCGATGACAGCCTTCTTGCTGTAGGCTCTCTTAAGTCTTTCAGCAAGGCCTGTTGCCTGGATCTCAAGAATCTCACGGCAGTAATCTGCGCCGTCTTCTTCAAGGAAGGGTGTTTTTGAATATTTGCGGGCAAGTCTGATGATCCTGCTGTCCATGGAGCCAAGCTCGACCACTTCGCAGGGCTCACACTGCTGTGCGGGCATTTTCTGCTTGAGATTTTCGATGAATCCCAGGTCAAGATCTGTGCAGATACCGCTTCCGTTTCTCTCCAGACTTGCGGTTGCAGCAACATATTCTCCGTTTTCAACAGCAAGGCACTCGCCGCCGTATACATAATCGGAAGTTGATTCGGAAGGACCGGCTCCGGCATAGAGCATAGCACAGCAGCATCTGCGGCTTTCCTCGGAAAGACGGGAAGCGAGACGCATCATACCGCCTGCCGATGCGGGACGGGCGGAGGGGCTGACTATGAGCTGGGCGCCGGAAAGAGACAGTTCGGTGGCAGGATGATAAGGAAGATCGCCGTCAGAACCGATTTCTACACCGAAGGAAAAACCGTTTGTATCTTTAAAGAGCAGATTGCCCACGGGTACTTCTTCACCGAAAAGCTTAACGCTTGTAACGGTGTCAGTATCAACTGGGGCAAACCAGCGGTTTTCAGCAGCGTTGGAACTGCCGATCTTGGGAACGATACCTTTGACCTTTCCGTTCTGAAGCACTGCAGCGCAGTTTGTCAGTCTGCCGGCAATGGTAAGAGGCAGGCCGATAACGATGGCACAGCTGAGCTTTGCCGTATCTTTAAGCAGGGTCTCCAGTGCAGTCATGGTCTTCTGCTGGAGGCTGGAGGAGAAGAAAATATCTCCGCAGCTGCATCCGGTCAGTACAAGCTCGGGGAAAAGGACCAGGCCTGCGCCGGCAACGGCAGCATTTTCCGCAAACATGGAAATATACTTGCCGTTATCAATGGGATCAGCCAGCTTGATTCTGGGACTGACTGCCTTAACTCTCAAATATCCGTAATTATCCATAATCAAAACTTCCTTCATTTCAACAGGATATACAATTTAACAATTTATTATAATACAAAAACAACACAATGCAAATAGCAAGAAAATAGTATATACTTAATATCGGAAAACTTTTTACAGGAGGCAAATATGTCCAAGCAGAATTTTGCATCACAAATTGCAGTCGGCGACGAAGTCCTTGATTTCTTTATTGCAAAGAATCCCGGTGTCAGAGTCGGCTCAAATCAGAAGATGTATTTTGATATTACCCTTGCCGACAAAAGCGGCGAGATCAACGGAAAGAAATGGGACGTCAGCGAAGCTGAGTCCGCCACACTCAGTGCCATTGCCGAGGGCGACGTAGTCAAGATCAAGGCAAGCGTCACCGAATGGAACGGCGTAAAGCAGCTGCGTATAGGCAAAATACGCAAGCAGGCCGTCAGCGATGAGGTTGACATGAGCGACCTGGTCAAAGCCGCGCCTGAAGCAGCCTCCGACATGTACACCTACATTCTGGAAAAGGCCAACGCCATTGCAGACGAAGGTCTCCGGGCAATGGCAGTGGCCTTCCTTACGGAAAACAAGGAACGTCTGCTCTATTACCCTGCCGCTTCCAGAAACCACCATGCTGAATTTGCCGGGCTCCTCTACCACATTAAGAGAATGCTGGCCATGGGCATCCGCGCCTGCGAAGTCTACACAAATCTGGACAGAGACTGGGTCGTCTGCGGCGTAATTCTTCACGACATGGAAAAACTCAATGAAATAGAAAGCAACGAGTTGGGCATTTCCCCGGGCTACAGCTTTGAAGGCAAAATGCTGGGCCATATCGCCCAGGGCATTAAGGCTGTGGACAAGCTGGCTGAAAAAGTGGGCCTGGACAGAGAAAAGGCCATTATGCTTGAGCACATGATCCTGAGCCACCACTATGAACCGGACTTCGGCAGCCCAAAGAAGCCCCTCTTTCCCGAAGCGGAGCTTCTCCACTATCTGGATATGCTGGACGCAAAGATGTTCGACTTCCAGGATGCTCTTGAAAGCGTTCTGCCCGGCAACTTCTCCGACCATGTAAGAACTTTAGACGGACGTCAGCTCTATAAACCCACTTTTAAAGAATAATGAAAGAAGAAGTCAGCGGCAAACTCTGTGAAATAATCTTCCACAATGAAAGCAATTTCTACACAATAGGCCTTTTCGAAACAGAAGAAGAACAGTTCTGCGTAGTAGGAAACCTGCCCCGTCCGCAAAAAGGCCGGGGCTATAAGTTTTGGGGCGAATGGAAAAACCATCCCAAATACGGAGAGCAGTTTGCCTTTTCTTCCTTCGAAGAACTGGCGCCGACCACAAAGGAAGGCATCGCCGCCTTTCTCTGTTCCGGAGTCATAAAGGGCGTCGGTCCCATGACCGCCGCTGCCATAGTGACCCGCTTCGGAGAACAGACCCTGGATATCCTGAAAAAGGAGCCCCAGCGCCTTACTGAAATTGCAGGCATTGGCGAGGTAAAGGCCGCGGCCATTGCGGCAGCCTACGCGGAACATACGGAATACGCAGAGACCGTCCTGGCTCTTTCAAAATACGGTATCAACCCCACTATTGCACTGAAACTGTACAAGACCTACGGAGCCAAGGCCGCTGATAATGTAAAGGAAAACCCTTACAGACTCATTGACGAACTCTACGGCGTAGGCTTCAAAAAAGCAGACGAGATCGCAAAGAAAGTGGGCTTCGACACTGAATCGCCCTTCCGCATAAGAAGCGGGATCATGTACTATCTGTCCCAAAGAGCCGCCAACGGAGATACCTACGTACCCAAAGCAGAGCTTTTAGAGGACTGCGCAGGCTTTCTGGAAGTGACCAGAGACCAGCTGGAGGAGCCTCTCTTTGACCTGGTCATGGGCGCTCTCATTTTCACGGAAATCCTTAACGGAGAAGAAATCGTCATGCTTTTCTCCTATTACCGTGCGGAGCGAAGAGTCGCCGTTAAATTAAACGAGCTGTGCAGCGCCATGCTGCCTCACGTTTCAGGCAATATTGACAAGCTAATTGCCAAAAGCGAAAAAGAAAGCGGAATAGAGCTTTCACCCAAGCAGAAGCTGGCCATTCTTTCGTCACTGAAAAACGGCGTTTCCGTAATTACAGGCGGTCCGGGCACAGGCAAGACGACTATCATAAATACGATCCTTGCCATCCTTACTGCCGCAGGACTTAAAACAGCCCTTGCCGCTCCCACAGGCCGCGCTGCCAAGCGCATGGCTCAGGCTTGCGGCAGGGACGCCTCCACCATTCACCGCCTTCTGGAGTATTACTACAGCGAAGATACGGACACCATGAAATTCGGCAAAAACGCTGAAGATCAGTTGGAGTACGACTGCATTATCATCGACGAAATGTCCATGGTGGACATTATGCTTATGGACGGCCTTCTTCAGGCCATTGAGCCGGGCACCCGTCTCATTCTGGTAGGCGACGCGGACCAGCTTCCTCCCGTGGGAGCAGGCTCGGTCCTGTCGGACATTCTGGAAAGCGGAACAGTCCATTCAGTGCGCCTTACTGATATTTTCCGTCAGGCTCAGGAAAGCATGATAGTAGTCAACGCCCACCTGATAAACCACGGAGAGTATCCCAGCTGCAACGAAAAAGGCAAGGACTTCTTCATGCTGGAGCGTCAGAGCGCCGCAGACATTGTTTCAACAATCAAAGACCTCTGCGTAAGGCGCCTTCCCGCCTTTTATACGGACTGCGATCCCCTTTCCGACATCCAGGTCCTTACACCCGTCAGGAAAGGACCTCTGGGCTCAATTGAGCTGAATAAGGAGCTTCAGGCGGTACTTAACCCTCCTGCTAAAAACAAAGAGGAAAAGCCCTGGGGAGGCCGCATTTACCGCGAAGGCGACAGGGTCATGCAGAATAAGAACAACTACCAGCTGGAGTGGAAGGACCTTTCCAGCGGCATGAGCGGCACCGGCGTTTTCAACGGCGATCTGGGGATAATAAAGCACGTTGACAACGAATACGGAAGCCTTACAGTCATCTTTGACGGCGACAGAATGGTCACCTACGACTATTCCAACCTGGAGGAACTGGAAACAGCCTTCGCCATGACCGTACATAAAAGCCAGGGCTCGGAATTTCCTGTGGTCATCATACCGCAAAGCAATTTCCCGCCTATGCTGGCAACGAGAAACCTTTTATACACCGCCATTACCAGGGCAAAGACAGGGGTCATACTGGTAGGGCGCCCGCAGGTCCTCTGCGGAATGGTGGACAACAATTCAAGCGTAAAGCGCAACAGCGGTCTGGCCTCGCGCCTGACGCAGATATGGGGATTAGAGACAATTGAAGAAGAACCTGATTTCGAAGGTCCTGACGGAGACCCTTGGGGTGATATATCCTGAGAATCTCTACTGTATGGCCTGCGGAGATACCATCGAGGCCGCCACGCGTATTCACGGCCTCTGCGACAGCTGCATTGCGAAAACTGACTGGAATATAGAGAATCCCTATGAAGAAGTCATGGACGACTTTGCCTTTGATTCTCTGTGGACATGCAGCCGCTACGGTTTTTATATGAGGAAGATCATGAACGGCCTCAAGCTGGGGGCGAAGACTTATTATGCCCGCAGCCTGGGGCTTTTGCTTGCGGAAAGAGTTCTGCAGGGCTGCGAGGAGGAAGGAATATATCCTGAAGATTTTTCAATGGCAGTTCCTGTTCCCATGAGCCCCGCCAAGTTTGCCCAAAGAGGCTACAATCAGGCAGAGCTCCTGGCCCGGCAGGTCTGCGCGGAGCTTGACCTGCCCCTCAATACAAAGATCCTGTACAAGATCCGTGAAACGCCGTCCATGCGTTTTTCCGACGGTCAGACAAGACGTACGGCCCTCAGCGGCGCCTTCGCCGTCAAAAGGACTGAAAAGCCCGACGTCACCCTGCCCCTTTCCGGCTGCCGCGTTCTTCTCGTAGACGACGTGTCGACAACAGGCTCCACCTTTGACGCTTGCGCGAGAGCTTTAAAAGACGCCGGAGCCTCTCAGGTCACCTGCCTTTGCGTAGCAACAGTAGGAGAAGTAAAAAGTACGTAATGTTCTTTTGTACATTTTGCCCTCTTATTTGTACATTCTATTATTCAAATGGAATACTTCTGTAAAATAAAAATGAAAGAGGTATTCACATGAACGGACCTGCAATTATATGCCAGAGACTGAAAGAAATACGTGAGCAGAAAGGCCTGAGATCCAAAGACGTGGCCGCGGCCCTGGGAATGAACGAAAGCACCTATTCCCACTACGAAAGAGGCCTGCGCTTTCCGAAGCTGGATACGTTCTACGAAATATGCACTTACTATGACGTAGCTCCCGACTATCTCTTCGGTCTCAGCGACAGTCCCCGTCCCTTTGCCAGGCAGGCTACCGATGAGGAACTTCAAAAGGCATGGAAAAGTGCTAACCTAGCTCTGGAACATGCACAGGAAGAATTGTACAAAATCCTTCCGAGGTAAATCAGGGGATCATAAAAGAAATAAAATACCCGCAGCAAGAGTGATATGTACCCAGAATCCTGGACACATGCATTAGCGAATTAAACGGGAC
>JAKSSR010000018.1 GCA_024402995.1 Clostridia bacterium
TAACGCATAAAAATACCCTCCTTACTGGTTTGTCCAGTAAAGAGGGTACATATCAAAATAAAATCCTGGTTTTATTTTTGACTTTATGTATCTTAAACAACTTGGCACAGGGAAACCGAACTTGGATTCACCAGCGTTTCATTTTTCAACCTCACAATAATATTCATCAAAAGCAAACATAAGTACTGTCACTTGCCTTACGTATATAGTCTTTTGAACAATGTTTGAAATGTCCTCTGCCCAAATTTGAAACACCCAGTCAGATACCTCTTGTCCTAAATTATCTGCGATTTCTTCATAATTATCAGAAATTTCTTTATAATAATGTTCAAACTCATCGCTATGGCTAAAGAAAAAGTAGCTGTCTGCGATTATTTCATATTTTTCCCCAATAGTCAATGAATCGTAGTATACAGGATTTTCTTGAGGGTAATTTTCGTATTTTTCTATAATTGTTCCAGTAAGCTTATCCCTTGTGATATCATCAACAGAAAAATAAATTTGTGTTATGGGCGTAAATCCAGAAGAGAGGTTCGCGGTTTCATAATCACTGCAGGCAGATAATGATAACACCATCATTAGACAAAAGGACACCACAATTATCCTTTTCATATTTTACTCCTTAAAATTCAGATTAGTTACTGCACCTTTTTCTTTCTTGCTATATGAACTAAAACAGGAATTGTTTGGCAGATAACAGCAACTATTGATAATGCAACAATAAGCGAATAGACCGTAAACGGCTTGAAATAATAACCCATTGGATCCAATCCAGAAAGCTTTGCAACAATATAAGAAGATACAAAACTCAACACATTTCCAATATAAATTATGGGGATATTATTGGTTTTCAATGCTCCCCAACAAAGACCTGCAAATCCAATAACCATCAGTACATAGAAAATCATTGTTCTTGATGTTGCATCACCATTTACAGATAAAAAAGCAAAAGGTACACAATACAGTAATAGTAAAGCTAACCTTAAAGCCCATGTCTTCATAGTTTACACCTCCACATTAAATTATGATTAATCGTCGTATTTATTCTAAAATGCTTTTTCACTTCTGCCCAAAAATCTTAAGTGACATTTTCTTTTCAAAAAGATACTCACGCATCTGATTGGCTTCTCTTATATCATCAATAAGCTGCCTGCTATATTTGTTATCAGGAGCATCTGTGTGTCTATCAAATACCATTTTTGTATAGCAGTCATGAACATAATAGTTTCGACGGGCCACAATTGCAGAAAGTCTTGTTTGATCTTCCTCTGTTAATACGGCGTCATTCGGATCAAGGCTTTTGATTAAATTTATTATTCTAGTAATAGCATCTTTTTCTACATCTTGTAATCCATCTGTAAAATCTTTACCTGATAATGCGGCATATATCCCCTCAAGATGCATTTCTATATACTGATAATGCTCTATAAGTGTACTATGTTTGATTCTGAAATCTTCCAGTGTCATATCAGTTTATTCCTTTCCTCGCATATAGGTATTATACCCAACTACCCAGAGGAAAGAAAGAATCATAGTATGTAACAATAGTAGCAAAGTTCATTACTACAACAACCCAAGTCCAGATCCTCACGGTCTGGGCTTTTTATATACAACCGATATCACCATTTAAGAAAGGAGAATCACATGAACAAAACACTCACAATTATCCTAGGCATTTTCTCAACAGCAACCCTACTCATTCTTTGCTACGCAACTGAGTTCTGGAACTGGCTATCGTTCCTCATAGGCTGCACTCCCTGCTGGATCTGCTTAAGTATCGCAATGTTAGCCGAAGAATAGAAAGGAGGAGATAACCATGATGACCGCCGAAGGGACAAAGGGTATGATACTTGTCTTCATCATCATTACCATGATTCTGATTTGTGGGCTTAAGAGTCCCGAACAATAGAAAAACGCATTCGTTAAAGTGTACTTTGACGAATACCATAAAATGCCTGCGATTTGTGACCGTAAACTCCTATTTTGAGTTTGCGGTCATATTCGTTTTCTGGACCACATTTACGAATGGAAAGGAGAATATTGTAAAACCCGGAGGCCGATGGCCTCCGGGTTTTCTATTATATGAAAGACGATGAGGGATCCGCGTACTTTGCCGAAGACAAACCCCGAGAGCGGATGATATAATATTAGTCGGAGGATAAATAACATGACACAAAGAAAAACTATTAATATCGTTTGCGGTACTGCAGCGACTATACTTATACTTTCGGCAGCATTTTCGCTGTTTCGCGGCCCCACATCCCCCAAAACTGTCTGCGCGGCACTTCTTTGCGTCCTGGTCGCGTTTTTGTTGTTTCTTGTATACGCACTGCACAAGTCACTTAATGAAACACTTTACACATACAAGAATATAGGCTTGATCGGAGGACTTCTCTTTGTTTCTGTCCTTGCGGCAGTAGTCGGATCCTATTACGCTGCCGCTTTGAACGGCTCACTTACAACGCTCCAGGAAGTCGCAGCACGGCTGATGGCATTTCCCCGTCATTTTTCCTACTACGCGGTATTCTTTTTGACCGCCCTTTCCACCCTCATAGGCATAAGCAATGTTTCACTTATCAAGCATGAGGGCTTCTGCCTCAACAATGCCCTCTGCCTTTTGATTGCGGGACTGTATATCGGTGGAACCTTCCTCATTTATTTCCTGACCGACGTATTGATGGAGAAGGTCTTTATCCCCTTCGGTCTGGAAAATAATCGCCTGTTTGAAACACTTCAAACCGTTATTCCCCTGTTCCTGCTGCTTATGCTCTGCTACTTCGAATGCATTCTCGTTGGATCCGGTGTTATGGGCTGGCTGGCGGCAAAGCAGCAACCCGATTATGACAAGGACTATATAATCATTCTGGGCTGCTCAATTGATAAGCGAGGCGGTCTTCTGCCCCTGCTCAAGGGAAGAGTCAACCGGGCCGTCCGTTTTGCCTGGGAGCAGGAGGTCGCCACGGGCAAACCACTCTGCTACGTTCCTTCAGGAGGACAAGGTCCCAATGAAATCATGAGCGAAGGCTCCGCAATGGAACTTTACCTGAAAGCACACGGAGCAGAGGATGACGAGGTTTTTCCCGAGCGCAGATCAGTCAATACACGCGAAAACTTTTCCCTGTCGAAAAAGATCATCGATGACCTGAAGCCTGATGCCAAAATTGCATTCGCCACGACAAATTACCATATGCTCCGCAGCGGCATCCTCGCCCGCAGAGCAGGAATCGACGCTCAGGGTATTGCAGGCGATACGAAATGGTATTTCTGGCCCAACGGTTTTGTGCGCGAATTCTTCGGGATTCTGGCCCTTGAAATAAAAACCCACGTTGCCGTCGCCGCAGTCATGGTCCTAATCTGCGCCGCCGTCGGCTGCCTTTGCTGGTTTGGTATCATTTAGCAGCAATCATTTTAAAGAGGTAAACATATGAAACTTTCAGAAATAAAAGAAGAACTTTTAAGCGATGCCCAGTGCGAGGCTTTAGTCTTCCGCGGGATCGAATACAGCGGTGAAAAAGCTGAGGCTGCGGTCATTCTGGGGACAAACACCCATGCCGAAAGCCGGGCCATAGGCTCCGCAAAACTCTACCTCAACGGAGGTGTAAAGAAGCTCATTTCTTCTGGCAATCCCGCCTGGGATTTCCCCGAGGGACGCTATTCCGAGGCCGAGTACATGAAGCTCATAATGGTCAGAGAGGGAGTTCCGGCAGAGGACATAATAGTGGAAAATCAGGCTCTTACGACCCTCGAAAACATGACCTATTCCCTGAAAATACTTGAAAACACACCGGGGCTTCTCAAAGACAGCAAATTCATCCTCATTACTTCAGGCTATCACATGTATCGCAGTCTGCTTTTAGCGCGTCAAATATTCAAAGGCATTAATATCATTCCCTATCCGGTATGGGAAGACGATGTCAGGCCCGAAACCTGGCGAAACAGCGAATACGGCACTGCCAGAGTGAGAAATGAGGTCCATTTCCTGATCAAACACGCAAAAGAAGGTCTCATTGAAGACGTTGAAGCACCGTCGGAAATCAAATAGGGGACGCGACAATACTATTTCGGCAATACAAAAGGAAGTCCTTTCGGACTTCCTTTTTAAATGCATTTCGGTCTTATTTCTTGTTTTCGATTACGATGGAGTTTGCATTGAAAATGCCGTCTTCATCGTAGGAACCGTATATGACCAGTTCATCATCGGGAACCAGGGAAGAAACGGAAATAGTCTTTCCTGTTGCGGTGACAAGAATGGAGGTGCTGTAGCTGCACTGGACATAGAAGAAGCGGCCCTCTTCGTTGATAACAGCCAGTTTTCTGGCAGAGGAATCAACGTCGATCACCTTGACGTTCATCTTTTCAGCAGCCGCGGCAGTAGTGGAATGAGCCTTGATCAGGTTGATCTCGGTGATCTCACCATCGAAAATAACGAGAGAAACTTCGTCACCGATGCTCAGGGATGCGATCTGAATAGTGTTCTTTCCGTTGTATGCGACAGCATTCTTTGCCTGGGCGTAGTTATGCGCAATACCGTTGGCATCCTCAATTCTCCACTGAGTGCTTTCAACGGTCTGGGTAATTGCAACGATGGTACCGGTAACTGTTGCGGAAGTGACGTCGATAACGATCTTAGTTACTTCACCGCCGGTATAGGAAACCTTTACATAGTCGCCAACGGCAAGTTTATCGAGTCCGCTGGGATGATCACCGCGGGAAATAGTGGGCAGGTCGGAAATATTGAGAGGAAGCAGAACATCGCCATCCTGAGTTTCAACAACAATATTTACAACTCCGCCATAAGCGATGGAGATAACTTCACCTTCAATTTCAAAACTGCCTCTGACTGCATCGATTCCGGTAAGTTCGCCGTTTGTGAAAGTCAGGTTAAGGTAATCGCCGGCTTTGAGACCGGAGAAGAGACTTACAGCGCCGTCAATGGTAACGTTGGCTTTCATGGCGTCATAGCTTGCGCTCTTTCCGGTGTAATAATCATATACTCTGAACGCACCGGCCTTAGAAGTTGCCTGAACAAACTTGGCACCGGAACGGGTAATGCCATTTTCGGTTGTGATCTCAGCGAGGGATGCGTAACCATCGACCAGACGGAGTTCTGCGGGATTGCCAACCATGGAGGAAGGAATGCTTGTAGTCTTGGAGCTTCCGTTAATTGTAGCGGCAAAGTCGGAGGCCATTTCGTAAACGTAATAAATGCCGTTCTTGTCTCTGAGAGTCAGATCCTTCTTGCCGACAGCGGAGAGGAGACCTTCAGTGTAGGAAATTCCGCTGTAACCGTCGATCTTAAGTTCAGTCTTATTTGCTTCAACGTAGGTCAGGATCTTGGAGACCATGGTTGCGGCAATAGCGCGGGTAACGTCGCCCTCGGGGCCGAACTTGTTGTTGGTGTCGCCCACGGTGATCTCAAGTTTAGTCAGAAGAGCAATGCTTCCGAAGCATTCTTTACTGATGTTCTCAACATCTGCAAAGGTAAGCTCGGTTCCTTCGAGGAGAGCTGCCTGATCCTGCATCTTGATGGCACGAACGATGAACAGAGCCAGCTGCTCCTTGGCAATGGGCTCAAAGAGAGCCATGGCGTTAAGTTCGTCTTCGGTTACGATACCTGCTGCCAGAGCTTTTTCTATGAAAGACTTGACCCAGGCAGTAGAAGTGACTGCGTCAACTGTCTTGCCGAAATCTGCGTGGATAGCGGCGTCTTCAGCCGCGGTGGTGGTGTAAAGCTTTGCAAGGAAAGTCAAAGCTTCTGCGCCGGTAATATTGTTTTCGGGCTTCATGGTGCTGTCGGGATAACCGGTGAGCAGTCCTCTTTCATAGAGGTCTTCCATATAAGGCTTGGACCAATGATCCTTAAGATCCGCGAATGACGCGGCAAATACTGACGCGGACATGGCAAAGACCATAGCCAGGGCCAGGATAAGTGCAAGTATTTTTCTTACTGAATACATAAAGTACCCCCTTTTGATCAATATACTAATCCTTGTGGATAGATTATATCACATATACCATGTTTAGCAAACGAAAAAAGGCCTCTCCCGGGGAGGAAGAGACCTTCAATTTCGTGTTTTTCCAACTACTTGTTGAGTGCTTCGTCAACAGCAACAGCTACTGCGACGGTAGCGCCGACCATGGGGTTGTTGCCCATGCCCATGAAGCCCATCATTTCAACGTGAGCGGGAACAGAACTGCTGCCTGCAAACTGAGCATCGGAGTGCATACGGCCCATGGTGTCGGTCATGCCGTAGGAAGCGGGACCTGCTGCCATATTGTCCGGATGAAGAGTTCTGCCGGTACCGCCGCCGGAAGCAACGGAAAAGTACTTCTTGCCCTGCTCGATGCATTCCTTCTTGTAGGTACCTGCAACAGGGTGCTGGAAACGGGTGGGATTGGTGGAGTTTCCGGTAATGGAAACGTCAACGCCTTCGTGGTGCATGATAGCAACGCCTTCACGGACGTCGTCAGCGCCGAAGCAGCGTACGTTTGCTCTCTCGCCCTTGGAGTAGGCTTTTTCGCTTACGATGGTGAGTTCACCGGTGAAATAATCAAACTTGGTCTGAACGTAGGTGAAACCGTTGATTCTGCTGATGATCTGGGCAGCGTCCTTGCCGAGACCGTTAAGGATAACGCGGAGAGGCTCCTTACGTGCCTTATTCGCGTTCTTTACGATGCCGATGGCGCCTTCTGCTGCGGCAAAGCTTTCGTGACCGGCCAGGAAGGCGAAGCACTTGGTAGTGTCGGAGAGAAGCATTGCGCCCAGATTTCCGTGTCCGAGACCGACTTTACGGTCTTCAGCGACAGAACCGGGGATGCAGAAGCTCTGAAGACCGATGCCAATGGCCTTTGCGGCTTCAGCAGCGCTCTTTACGCCCTGCTTGATTGCGATAGCAGCGCCGACGGTATATGCCCAGCCTGCGTTTTCAAAGGCGATAGGCTGTACACCCTTTACGATGCCGTAGGGGTCGATGCCGTAGGAATCGCAGATCTCCTTGCATTCCTCAACGGACTTGATTCCGTACTGTGCGAGAACGGAATTGATCTTGTCTATTCTTCTTTCGTAGCTTTCGAATAATGCCATTTTTCCGTCCTCCTTTCTATTCGTGTCTGGGATCGATGTATTTTACAGCTGCGTCCCACTGACCGTAGTGGCCGGTGGCCTTCTGAAGAGCTTCGTTGGCATCCATGCCCTTCTTGATGTTTTCCATCATGGGGCCGACCTTGACGAACTCGTAGCCGATGATCTCGTCATCTTCATTGAGAGCCATCTTGGTAATGTAGCCTTCGGTCAGCTGCAGATATCTGGGTCCCTTTGCCTTGGTTGCGAAGGTGGTACCGACCTGACCGGTCAGGCCCTTGCCCAGGTCTTCAAGGCTTGCGCCGATGGGAAGTCCGCCTTCGGAGAAAGCAGTCTGGCTGCGGCCGTAGACGATCTGGAGGAAGAGTTCTCTCATTGCGGTGTTGATGGCGTCGCAGACCAGGTCTGTGTTGAGAGCCTCGAGAATGGTCTTGCCGATAAGGATCTCAGATGCCATTGCTGCGGAATGGGTCATTCCGGAGCAGCCAAGAGTCTCAACGAGAGCTTCCTCGATTATGCCGTCCTTAACGTTCAGGGTCAGCTTGCAGGCGCCCTGCTGAGGCGCGCACCAGCCTACACCGTGGGTGAGACCGCTGATATCCTTGATTTCCTTAGCCTGTACCCACTTGCCTTCTTCAGGAATGGGTGCCGGACCGTGATATGCGCCCTTTGCAACAGGGCACATGTGCTGTACTTCTGCTGAATAAATCATTTTTTATCTCCTCTTTTGAGAAACGTTATTTACGCTTTATTATACCACGACTTTAAACTCGGGACTATCTCCATCCATAAAGTAATTTTTCAGAGCCTCCGGAGCATAGATACCGTGGTCGGTAACGATCCCGGTGACAAGCTCCGGCGGAGTTATGTCGAAGGCGGGATAATAGCCTTTGACACCCTGATCTGCGGTGCGTACACCCATGGCCTGAAGGGTAAATTCAGGATCGCGCATTTCGATGGTAACGGTATCGATGGTGGGGTGACCGGGATCGGGAGCGCCTGTGCAGTAATAGGGGATTCCGTGATACCTGGCGTTGATGGCGTTCTGGTAAGTGCCCACCTTATTGACAACGTGACCGTCGCAGCAAATGGCGTCGGCAGCAGTGGTGAATACGTCGACGTGCTCATTTTTCATGACGTAGGCGCACATGTTGTCGGTAATGACTGTAACATCAAAACCCATGTCATGGCAGACCGTGGCGGTGAGGCGTGCGCCCTGGAAATAGGGACGGGTCTCCGGGCAGAAGAGACGTATGTTCTTGCCTCTTTCACGGCATTCTCTGAGCATCATGCCAACGATGGTCTCCGCGAAACAATGAGTCATGACAGTACCACCGTCGGGGAATTTATCCACCAGGTAACCGGCAATGACTCCGATGCGCTTATAGCGCTCGTCGTTCATTTCCACAGTATGCTGAACAATGGCTTCAGCGGCGTCTTTTCCGGCCTCAAGAGCGGTCTCTGCAGCCTTAAGGCAGCTGTCGCAGAGGAGACTCATGCGCTTGGTGGTAGTGGGACGGGCCGTTGAAATTGTATGAGCGGCTTTCTTAAGGTAATCCATCTGAGCAGCAATGCCCTTGTCTCTGCATTCGTAGGCAGCAAGTGCCATGCCCATGGGGGCTGCCGTATAGGGGCCGGCGCTCTGGGTGACCATGTCAGTTATTGCCTGAGCAACTTCCTCATGTCTGCTGCAGACGACGAACTCCTTCTTTGCCGGGTAAATGCGTCGGTCAAGGATACGAACCTTGCCGTCTTCGAACCAGGCAACGTTTTCATATTGAAGCATATATGCTAAATCGTGATCTTCTCTCATTTGTGTCTGACCTCCGCAGGGTATTGTATCAAATTATGTGATATAATTACAGTACCATAAAGAGGAATTAATATGCAGCTTAAACTTGATAAAACAAAAACATATGCAATTGCCCTGGAAGGGGGCGGAGCAAAAGGCGGCTATGAAATAGGCGTCTGGCAGGCCCTCGACGAAGAAGGCATACGCTTCAACGCAGTTTCGGGAACTTCCGTAGGCGCTCTTAACGGCGCTCTCTACGCCATGGGCGATCTGGACAAGGCGGAAAGTGTCTGGTCCAGCATGGAGCTGTCCAAGGTAATTGCCTTTCCCAATGACAACATTGACGACCTTCACAGGATCGTCAGCGGGGATTTTGAACTTAAAGACCTGAAGGATCTGGCACCGGAAATGCTGGGAATAGTCCGCAACAAAGGCCTGGATGTTGCTCCACTGCGCAAATGGGTGAGAGAAGTGGTAGAGCCTCAGGCCGTGCGCGAAAGTAAAGTAGATCTGTACGTTACTGCCATAGACCTGACCGAAAAGAAGCGCATTGCTCCCAAGATCAATGACATGGATGACGAGACCATGTGGGACATGCTTCTGGCCAGTTCCTACCACCCCACATTTAAACTTGAGAAATTAGGCGGAAAATTCTACGCCGACGGCGGTTTTGTGGATTCCCTGCCCATTACTCCCCTTCTGGACGCTGGATACAAGAACATTATCGCCGTACGCCTGCCCAGCAACGGTCATCAGAAATACATCCACCCGGCGGAAGACGTCCGTATCCATTATGTCAAAACCGCAGATGACCTGGGAAGCGTCCTCAATTTCGACAGTGAACAGGCCTGCAGAGACATGAAGATCGGCTACTATGACTGCAAACGCATGCTCTTCGCCCTTTCGGGAAAGAAATACTATTTCGAGCGCCTCATGACCCAGCGCGATGCCATGAACTACCTGGTGGACTACTACTTCCTCAAGGACAGAGGCGCGACAACTCTTCGCGAGATCGCCGAAAGAAGGATCCCTGCCGAAGCCCTTGCCATGGGCCAGCTCAGCGGAGACTACTACGAGCTTCTTACCGCACTGGCTGAATACAGAGCCGTACGAAAAGGAATGGAGCGCTTCAAAATATACACAGACAGAGAATTCTTTGACGAAGCCCTGAAATAAGGTCTGGGGCCAAACGTATAACCACAATGAATAACAACGAAAAGATCGATAAGTTTTACCAATATAAGAACCTCTATTCCTGTCCCCTCTGCGGAAAGAAGATAAGGTTCAACGCAGGCTGTCTGGTATGCAAAAGAGAGCACCGCTTTGATATTTCCTCAAAGGGCTACGTCAACCTGCTGGGTGCCGCAAAGCCCCTGAAAGGCTACGACAAGCAGTTTTTCATAAGCAGAGGCGAATTCTTCGCTAAAGGCTATTACGCTCACATTCTTGACGCCATAAGCGAAGCTGTGCAGAAGATCAAAGAAGAGCACGACGCATCGGCGGCAGAGCCGGAGGATCTGGTCATAGTAGACGCCGGCTGCGGAGAAGGCTATTATTCAAGCGCTTTGGCCCGTAAGATCCCGGGGCTTCAGATCATTGCCTTTGATATTGCTGCCGACGCCATAGTCTGCGCCGCCAGGTCGCCGGAGAACGTTGCCTGGACCATTGCCGACGTGACCAACATACCTGTAAAGGAAAACAGCTGTCACGTTCTCCTTGATGTATTTACCCCGGCGAGCTACAGGGAATTCGAAAGAATACTGAAAAAAGGAGGCTATATCCTGAAGGTCATTCCCGGGACCAACCACCTGAAGGAGCTGAGAAAAGCCGCACGTGACCAGCTGAAAAACAAGGACTACAGCGGAGAAGACGTCAGCGACTACTTTGAACAGCACTACAAGATACTCAATGATCAGCTGCTGACTCAGACGAAGGCCATCGATCAGGATACACTGAAGACCCTCACCCGCATGACTCCCCTGCTCTTTGACGTAGACGTAAGCAAGCTGGATCTTTCCTGCATTACTGAAATAACAGTAGAAGCAAGACTGCTCATAGGCAAGGCATAAAAAAAGGACAGACCCAAGGGGCGCTCCAATAAAACAGTATAAGATGTTTTCCCTGAAACGGCATGGCCTCGGTCATGCCGTTTCACCGTTTTGCAAGTCATAGAGTAATGATACAGGAAGTATACCGACGTAGTTGTAGCTGATCTCTACGTCCTGTACCCGCTGTCCGCTGGATTTGTCCGGCGCATGAACGTACACAGCGTTCACCATGTCGTTTAGTATGGTCGAAGTCAGCTTTTCCAGATACAGATACTTTTTCGCCGTGCGGATGAAACGGTCAACGTTACTTGGCAAGCAATGCATATGTGTGCACAAATGCAAAAAACAGGAGCATTTCCGCTGACTGGAAAACTCCTGTTTCGCTTGTTGAGGCAGTGCCCCAACCCCCATATTCATCGCAGAATTTTTCTGCGGCTACGCACCGTATCGGCGCTTAAAATATCCTGCGGATAGAAAAAGCCACACCGATATTTCACAGTGTGGCCGTAGTGTTTTTGGGGGACAGTTCCCATCTTAATTTTCCATTAGGTTCATGCCTCACGGAAAGGAAATCATGTCAAAAGGATTATCATTTGTTCTCTTCAAAGTTTTCAACTTGCTCCATAACTTTGCGGAATACTTCCGGGCTATACTGAGGAGGATAACCGTTTTTTACAAGGCAAACCTTAATATCGAATTTGAGCTGGTCACGGACAATCTGATTGTTGAGCCAGTCAGCAAAAGAAGATTTTGTATCAATGATTTCCTTGATTTTCTTTGCTAAAGACTTGCATTTATCATTTACCTTAATGCCATCAACTACTTTATCCGAACCGTATTCAAAATTGTACTGATCACGGAGTGCCATCAGGATATCATAAAATGCTTTTTCCTCAAAGGTTAAGCCAACTTTACGGAAGCTTTCCCGGTCGGCATTCATTTCGCGCAGGATTTGAAGAGCTTGCTCAGTTGCACTTTTGATGATTTCATCGGCGGTCTGTTCCTGTGCTTCACCTGCTTCTTCTGCGGACAAATGCTTGCGGCGCTCATGATATTCGGCAATCGTCTTTTCAAGCATCTCCTGAAATTTCTTTGCCGCCATCTGATTCGTTTTGCCGTATTCAGTAATCTGCTTGCGAAGCATTTTAATGAGCAGTTCCAGCTTGGAAGCCGGCATTTTTACGTCAGACAGTTTTTCGAAAAATTCAGGGCTGAAGAGGTCTTCCTGTTCACCGTCTTCAAGGACGCTTTCAACCTTATTATACTTCAACGCTTCCTCAACCATTTTTGCGACATTACGGTTCATGGTGTCGGTATCAATTTCACTTGTCCCGCTCATCTTACGAACGAAACCGGCAATCGCCATAAAGCATTGTGCCAACGCAGATTCTTCTTCGCCGAGCTCGCCGGATGGCTGGCAGATATCGTATGCGGCCCGCATTCTCTTTACGGTTCTCAGGAAATGGGTCTTGAATGTAACCTTCTGCGTGTTCTTTCCGCCGTTGCTTTCGGATTGCAGCATGTTCGTCGAGACAAAAACATACTCTGCAGCTTTTGCAAGTAATGTATATCGCTCAACAGGATCTCCTGCAGGATTCAAAAACGGCTTCAGGTCATATCCGATAAAGAGATCTTTCAGAATAGACAGTTCTTCTCTGAACACGGCAGTGGCCTGCTCGATATCATCGGCAGATGGAGCAATGGAATTATCGCCGCCATAGACTTTCAATGCTTCACGCATATTGTCGCGGATGCCGATATAGTCAATAATCAATCCATAATCTTTGCCCGGATATTTTCTGTTTACACGACTGATCGTCTGAATCAGCGTATGTTTTTGAAGCGGTTTATCATTATACAGATAGGTAAGGGGTTCAACGTCGAATCCCGTAATCCACATATCGACAACGATAACGATACGGAAGTTTGACTTCTCCTGTTTGAATGCAGCGTCAAGATCATCCGTCCTTTTACCATTGTTTACGCCGCCAAGATAGTTGTACATTTCTGCGGGATCATTGCTGCCGACACTTGCTACCATGGCCATAAACGGCATCGGTTTAAGTTTCTGCAAATCTTCCTCTGAAACAGGAACTCCATCCGGTGTTTTCTTTTCAACGAACCATTCCGGATATTTTGCCTCAAATATTTTCAGGAGTTTATATGCAATCTCTCGCTTAGAGCATACGACCATGGCTTTCTGCACTCTGTCAGGATCGTTGGCGCATGCGGAAACATAGTGATCATGAATATCCACCGCAAGGCGTTCCAGACGAGACGGCTCCCCGAGAATAACTTCCATCGAGCTCATGGCCTTTTTGCTGGCTTCGATATCTTCTTCGGTCGCTCCGGCTTCAGCACACTGTTTATAGTATTCCTCAATCAGCTTGACCTTTTCCTGATCCAGCAGGACTTTCGCAATACGCGGATGATATTTGATCGAAACCGTAAGGCCGTCAGCAACAGCCTGATCCATCGTATAGCGGTCAATTTCTTCACCGAACGTCTGATAGGTTTCGGCAATCGGCGTACCTGTAAAGCCAACGAAAGTTGCCTGAGGGAATGCCTCTTTCAGCACTTTTGCATACGGCTTGGAAACCATAGCTTTCATATTCTCATCGGCATCTTTGCTGAACTGAATCTTCTTTGAGTGTTCAAGCTGTGTCCTATGTGCCTCATCGGAAAAACAAATGATGTTTGCACGGCTGTTGATCAATCCGATTTTGTCATCTTCCCGGTCAACAAACTTCTGAATGGTGCAGATATAGAACCCGCCGCTCTCTCTGGCTCCCAGTTCTTCGCGCAGAACTTTCCGGCTCGGCACTACGCTGACCTCACCGAGATTCAGGAACTCCTTGCTCTTGGTAAACAGTTTTGCTCCCTGCTTCTGTAATTCTTCACGGTCAACGATCATAACGATAGTGGGAGAGCCGATTTCCGGAATATCCGTGCAGCGCAGCGCAAGCTGGCGGGCAAGGAACGCCATGGTGTAAGTTTTACCGCAACCGGTCGCGCCAAAATAAGTGCCGCCTTTTCCACTCTTTTCGATAACAGACTTGACGATACTTTGTTTCAACAGACGCGCAGCGAAGAACTGCGGATACCGGCAGACGATTTCTTTTTCATCGCTGTCGTATTCACTGTCCTGAAAATAGATATAATCGCGGAAAATTTCAAGAAAACGGGCTGGGGCATAAACGCCCTTGATCATCGTCTGTGTTTCCTCAAACGGTAGTGTCGATACTTTGTCTCCGTCGTTCACACGACGCCAGGCATAGAAATGCTCATAGGGAGTGCGGACGGTGCCAAGCCGTGTTTTCACGCCGTCGGAAATGCAAGCCAACGGGCAATAGTGCAGCAGGTGCGGAATATCCCGCCAATAGCGGATCGTGATCTGCTCCCACGCATCGTAGATTGTGGCATTGGCATCTGCGGGATTCTTCAGTTCGATCACGCACAGAGGCATCCCGTTGACAAACAGAAGAACATCCGGACGGCGATTTTCCGTCTGCCCGTTGTTGGTGTATTCAACAGTAAGCTGATTAACCGCGCGGAAAATATTATTCTCTGGCTCTTCAAAATCAATCAATGCCACCATTCGAGCAAGACCGTTCTGCGGCGTGAACTGGATACCGTTGACCATCCAGCCATAGACCTTGTGCAGCGTGGCAAAATCACTCTCAGCACCGGCAAGGCGCACGGTATCCATGAGCTGACGGATTTCATCCACAGTCAGATCGGGATTTGACTCATGCAAAAACTGCTCCAGATCATCAGCGTACAGAACCTCTCTGCGTGAGCTGCGGCTGATACTGTTCCCGGAAAAGTAGTGCCAGCCCTCCGCCTCCAAAAAGCTCAGAAAAGCATTCTCATATTCAGACTCGCAGTAGCGGCCGTTATAGTTATATAAGCTCGGCATGGGGGATTCCTCCAATACAAACCAGTTTATTCGTTATCAAATTTGTTGATTATCTCTCTGACGAAGGATTTGTTGATTATTTTTGTGATATTGTCGCCAGTATCCATTTTTTCTAAATGCTTTGCCAGTTTACCAAAATTCTCTTTGGTGTGTTGGATATTTTCTGCTGTTGAATACAAATTAAAGTCATAGACCATTCCCAAAAGAGATAGCGCAAGTTCTCTTTTGCTAGAATTGTCAGCGCTTTCATATTTTTCAATGAATAGTGTTAACCATTCATCGTCAAATTCTTCAACATATGAACCCTTTAGTGAATAATAGGAAACCATATCGTCTCCAGATAAAAAGTGCAAATATGTTGATCTGTTCTCTGCCGCGACAATTCTATCATCGAATCTCTCAATCTTTCTTAGTAAGTCTAAAGCGCCTTCATCTACACCGCTTTTCTCAATGAATGTGTGTGATTTGGGTTCGTTTGCTGTGCCTTTTTGTATTTCATTAAACCTTTTATCAAAGCCCGCCTCAATTTTTTGATAATCAACATCAACGGGAAGCGAGATGGCGTTTTCATTTAGCGCATGGACTTTACCAATCAGAGTTATCAATTGATCTTTTGATAGCTTACCATCATAAGCAAGTTGCACTGCCTGCGGCAACCCGTCATCAATATCCTGTTGCCGCAAGTCCCAAAAGCCATAAGTTAAGAAACGGTATAATGGTGTTTCATCTTTTTCAAGATATTTGCTGTTTAGCTCATCTATAAAACGTTCTTTATCCCATATCCCATAATTTATCCATTGCCCACAGGAAGAAAAGGCGCTTCTATTTTTCCCCTTATATACGTATTGCTTTTCTTTTTCTTGACCAAATATTGAAGAACTCGCCTTTTTCGACGCAGCCTCTTCCTTTTTGGGAGTTTTGGAAAGAAACACTTCTGCACCAAAAGTGTATAGAGCCCATTTCATATTATCTGTTGGAACATTAGTTTCTTTCCATGCAGCGTACACGCGCTCAAAGTCTTCAAGGATACATTTAAGCGTCCGAATATTGCTCGTATTACTTTCAAAGAAAACTTGCTTTAGCAAATCCGAATTTTCGATTAAAAAAACTTTATAGCCTTTATTTGCCTCATTATAGTTTTCGACGATGCTGTCGATCAAAAGATGATAATCCGCAGACATACGAATAGTTCTGGAGATCAGTTTTTCTTTGTACTCTTTGTATCCTTCGTCACCTATTTTTGCTTCATCGGCAACAATAATGACTTTTATCTGTTTATTCTCAACGAAATCATTGATTGCACCCAACAAATCTTGCTTGTTGCATATACCACACCGTTCAAGATCGTCAAAAGCAAGAATAAATTTTCGTTTCTTATCGTCATTTCCGACGGAATTTTGAACTTCAATAAACCCGAAAATATCATAGCTCAAAACAGACGACAATCCCTGCGATGCTGCTGCCAATCCGGGAGCACCTGGGGTAGCCACTCCCGCAACCGCCAACCCATCTTTCGCAAGTGTAGCAAATCCCTTCGAAACTTTTCTGGCAGCTTTACCCATTGTCCCCAACTTAAAAGCCATATATTCATCTTTTACCCGCTTGTTCATCGCAGAAATACTATCCAATCCAAAGAGCGATATCACCGCAACGGCAGCTTTGCGTTCATCGTTCAGTTCTTTTGCAATTTGTTTCAATAAATAAGACTTACCACATCCCCACGGACCGGTAAGCAAAAGGGCACCGGTCGTCTCGTTGCAGCTGATATAGTCAAGTATTTCTGCCTTTATATCCATATCTATTTTCTAACCTCCGATAGCCCTTATTTCCATTCGTTTATTTTTCTTGTGGCATTCTGAATTGCACCATCATATTGACAATTGTCGATATCGAGCAGTTCAAAAAGTATTTTGCGATATAACAGGCTGAACTTCATAGAGTATTTTACGCATTCTTTTCCGCCAAAGTGTTTTGACTGTTTCTTCTTAATATGCATAATACGCACACGACTTCCTACAACAGCATTAAGGAAATCGGCATAATCGGCGGAAAGCTCTTCGTCAAAGATGTCTTTTCCAAAAATCAGGATCAAAGTATCAACGCACATTTTCAAAGTTGTACCTCGTTCTCCTGGCGTAAGAGATTGGCAATAACAAGTTTGTTCCTTTAGCAATTCAGTAAAAGGCTCAGCAAGTTCAACTAAAAAAGCAAAATTCAAGTCTACTGGCATTCTATTATCCGACAGACTATACAAAAGAGATTGAAATACGATGTCTAATTCATCAAGCAATACATTCCATTTCCCAAACAATTCATCAGTCAGAACATTTTGAAATGATATCAATCTCAGCCATGAATATCGGCAGAAATCCTTTGAAGAAAAATATCCCAGCCTCCTTTGTTCGTATTCAATCGAAGCATCAGTCAATTCATCTTCATCCATAAAAAATCGAAGCTTTTCTATCGGATAGAATCTTCCATCCAAAAGCATCAACAGCTTTTCAATGCTTTGAAAAGTCGTAAACAAATCATCACACGAAGTTGGAGTATGCGTTGAAAGCTCGATGGTTCTTTTCCCAAACTGATTGATTGATGCTGAAACGCCATTTTTAAATGTAAGCTTTGATTGAAAAGGGCCACCTAATAATCCCTTTTCTAACCCTTGTTCAACTGATAATTTGTTGCAAATGCGATATGAATCGCCCATTAATTTTCCTCCAATGAGCCCTTTATCAGAATCGGGCAAATATCTCTGATCTGTGCTTTGAGCTTTTCATTGATGTCGCGCCGTGTTATGTAGGAATTGTATATAGCCACGATTGCCTTTTGCTCAGTTATTTCCGGTACAGGTATTTCAATTTCATAAAATCTAGGCAAATCAAGGTTCGTTCTAATGCTTGCATCGCTCATAAACCAGCCGAGACGATCACTTTCCTTGCGTGAGAACCACATCATTATGTATTCGGGCAGGATACTGTCATCGATCACCTGCATCACTGAATAAGCAGGTGAAATAATAATTGGGTTATCTTCGGTATAGAGAGCAATTCTGATACATTTGTCACGCCCAGTTTGCATTCCCGAATATGCGAACTGCCCCTTTTTCACTACTTTGTAGTTACTGAGCTCAACACCGGTCATATTTGCAACGGAGGGCATAAACTGCTTAGTTATATTGATGCCCTGCACATCTGTAATTTCGCCATCTCTGTTTCGCTGGTCGATTTCCTGAAGGATTTTCCCCATTGCTTTTTGGGGTGCAGAATGCTTTTTTTCGTCCAAAAGAGCGTCAAATGTCAGTTTCAAATCCTCCAAACCGCGCTCGTAGCTCTGCTGATTGGCGACCATGGCATTGTAGATATCCACATATTTCTGCTGTGTCGGCAGATCGGGAAGTTCTATGTCGATATCGCACAAATCTTCCCAGTTATAGAACTCTGTGGAGCTTCCCCAGGAATTAGTGATCACGTATCTGTCAAATTCGGAACGGTTGAAATACAAGTATAACCATTCCGCAATCAAGGTTTGTGCACATTCCGGTTTAATACGGAATACAACATAGTCCTCAGTGCATATTACAGGGGTTTTGCCATTATTAAGGGCAATGCTGAATTTGCTACCATTACGGGAAGTCCGGTGGTTAAAAACGAATTCGCCAGGTTTTACGATTTGAAATTTGCTCAGATCTCTGCCGTTCATGTCTGCTTTTGTAGGCATCAGCTGTTTCAAATTGTTTACGCCTCGAACATCATCAATGCCATATTTCAAATCACTATTGGTATGCTCAAGAAGGCCAAGCAAAGTCCCCAGCTTATACTTAGTCAATGCCATAGCCGATCCCCCTGAATGCTTCTGCAAGCATCTCCTGAGACTTCTTTTCATCTGCCATGATTGCGCGCATCTCCTCCTGAATACGCGCCATCTCTGCAGGATAGTCAATCTCTAAATCGTGGTCTATAAACTCAATGTACTTGCTCGGCACAAGGCTCCAGCCCTGTTTTTCGATTTCGGTTATGCTGACGCTGCGGTACAGTTCCGGCACCGCATAAGCCGTGCCATCTGTACCCTCGCTCTGCCATGTGTGGTATATGTTCGCCGCCCGCTGAATCTGTTCCGCAGACAGGCGGACTTTTTTCTTGTTTTCATCCTTGACCGGATTTTCCGTCCATGTGCGTAAATCCATAAACAGAATCTCATGTTCACGGTTGCGCAGATTCCTACTGTGATAAGCTCCACCCTTTTTGTTCTGATTCAAAATCCAGAGCGTAACGGAAATATCCGTCGTGATAAACAGCTCACGGGGAAGAATGATGATTGCTTCCACTTTGTCGTTCTCAATGAGCTTTTTGCGGATTGCCAGAGTGTCACTGTCACCCAAGGCACCATTGGCCAGCAGGAAACCCGCTACGCCATCAAGGGGCTTGAGATGGGAAAGCATATGCAGAATCCACGCATAGTTGGCGTTACTCTCCGGCGGGGTGGTGTAGTCCGCCCAACGGGAATCGTTTTTCAGGTTCTCGTCGTACCAACCCTTGAGGTTGAAGGGAGGATTTGCCATAATGTAATTGAAATAGATTCCTTTATGCAGGTCTTTTGTAAAGGTCGATTCGCTGGCTTCTCCGAGATTGTGGCTGATGCCGCGCAGCGCAAGATTCATCTTTGCAAGACGATAGGTCGCGGCTTCTTTTTCCTGACCGTACACGTTGATGCGGCTGATGTCGCCGGTTTTTGCTTTGACAAGCTCTGCACTCTGGATGAACATACCGCCCGAACCGCAGCACGGGTCGTAGAGCGTCCCGTCAAATGGCTCGATCATCGCAGCAATCATCTGCACGACGTCGTGCGGCGTATAGAATTCACCCTCTTCCTTTGTGGCGTTGACGGCAAATTCCTTGAGGAAATATTCATAAACGCGACCGATCAGGTCTTTTTCTTCGCCAAATGCTTTGTGACTGATCTTATTGACTTCATCGACGATCTGTTTGATGTCATTCGGTGCAAGATTGCGCGTGGTGAAAGTACCTTCCACAAAGCAGCCCTTCAACTGCTTGCTGCTGGCGGCGATGCTGTGCAGAGCGGTATCCAGCGCCACATTCAGCTTCGGCGCAGGCGTATTGATAATTGTTGACCACCGAGCTTCTGGCGGCAGATTGTAGGTACCATCCGTAAAGGTCGCATCATCAAAAAACGCTGCAAAGATTTCAGGATCATCCGGGTCAAGCCCCTGCGCTTTCAGTTCCTGACGCAGTTTTTCGGTGCCGTCCTCGAACTTTTCACCGATGAAGCGCAGGAAAACGAGCGTGAGCATCATGTCGCGCTTCTCAAAAAAGGATCCGGAGTTACGTGCCTTTCGCAGAATATCCCGGCACTTGAACAATATCGAGTCCAAGTTGATTGTTTCTTCGGTTTTCTTCTTTGCCATGTTTTTATCCGTCCTTTACTGCTTATTGGATGTATCCTGTGAACCCCATTCATTCGAGATGGCAGACCACTTTTTATTAAACTCAAGATTATCTATGATTGCCGCCGTAAACGGTTCTTCCAAAAATGATTCTATCGTTTCCAAGACAGAGGAATAATCATCTGTTGTACTATCAATCTTACGGCAGAATGCTTTCCACTTCTTCTGCATTGCTTCATCACTGCCAAATGTCATAACCTGTCTGAATTGTTCTGCAGTGAAATGGTGTCCACGGTTTTCAAAGGTCTTTTTCAGTGCTTCTGCCAGTGTTGCACCGTCGAAATCGAACTTATTTGCAAGGTAATAGATATCGTAATAATCCTTCATCCGGCTGGAAAACTCCATCAAAGAAAGGATAGCGTCGAGCTTTTCAGCAACCGTCGTTTCCAAAGAATAGGTATTGACCGTAGGAGAAGTGAAATCATCAAGCTGTGTCGGTATCTTTCGTTTTTCCTGCCTCGGTACGATTACATCACCAACACCGAAGTCGATACCGAAAGGCGTTCTTGTGTTCTTGATTTTCGCCATGAGGGAAGCGCCGATTCCGGCATATTTCTTCGCCACTGCAATGGGCGCCACGTCTTTGATCTCAAAAGTAATGAAATCGTTGCTGGTATCGGTTGCGATGATTTCTTCCAGTATCGCTTTGAGCTGTTCCGGCGTATTTGGCATCTTCCTGAGAAGAAAATCGACGTCAACGGTAACACGGCTGTCAAAGTCCGTGAGAGAGTAAATGAACAGACCGCCTTTCAGAACAAGGTTTTCCGCATATTTGGATTTTTCCAGTCGGCGCAGAAATTCCTCCTGGCAGAAGAGCTGCAGGCAGAGCTGATAGCTTCTGCCGCTTTCCGCAGCTTTGTTTTTGAGCCGTGCGAGCACGGATGCGGCAATATCAGCCATTCAGCAACACCTCCATTAGTTCGGTTACTTTTTTATACACACGCAGTTTCTTTGCGTATATCGAAAGAATCTGCAGATTTTTGCCTGTGTCATTTGCATAAGCGTTGAGGGCCTTGTTAAAAGTCTCTGTATCAAGCCTTGTGCGATATTTGAAGCAGTCGCAGATCGTTCGTTCACGGTCATAAACCGGCAGCATTACTCCGTTAAAAGAGTCGCATATTTTCCCCAGCTCATAGATGTCCTGCTGGACGTAATATGTCTGCAAAGGAATAATGTTATCTTCGAGCTTTGTTCGTGACATGGAGCGGGGAACGGCGATCGACCATTTGCGAGGAGCGAAATCGCTGTATCCGTAATGAAATAGCGCTGACTCTACACATACGATTCCCTTTGGGAAAAGCTTTGCAAGCATCTGTTCTTCCGAAGCAGTGTCATGCTCGGCAAGGCTGTAATACCCATGACGGACACGCTCAAGAAAGCCCTCATTGCACAAAGAAACCACTTGAACCGCTGAAATGCCGGCAGCAACAAAATCGGCAGATTTAGCTATTCCGCCTTGCCGGACTATAATATTTTTAACTTGATTTTGAACATCCATCAGCATACCTGCTTTGCAAAAAAATCAAACACACATAGCACATTCATGTATCCGATTTTATTATACTCAAACTTCCGAAAATAGCAATAAAAAATACGCACATCTCAGAATTTCATGTGCGTAATTTTTTTTGAGCCCCCTTTTGAACAAGGACTGGAAACTAAATAGATAAGGCACTACTAACTGTGCCCCACCTCATTAACAATATATAAATTCTGCATTTACGATCTCTTCGGCAACGCTCCTTGCCTGATTCATCTTCTGAACCCACGCCATCTGATCCCTGGCCTTTAATTCCTCGTCTACGTTCCAAAACAGGAGTAAATACTCCATTTCTGACTGTAAACGTTCCCTTGCCTGTGTATCTATACCCTCAAGGTATTCCCACAGCGTATTTTGGAATAAAAGGCCGTTATACAGCACCGGTCTGTTTTCACGGATATACCGCAGATGCCGTCGTCCCCATGTTCCAATGGATGCTTCCGACTGCTGCGGTAGGACAATATCGGGAATCAGGTAATCGCCGTTTTGAGTATAGGTGCCGCCGGACTGCTCATAGATTGATTGCAATGAAAAATCCTCCTTCCGTGCTTTGTTTTCAAGGCTTCGCAACTTCTGGCCAAATTGGCACGAAGTTAGAAAACAGGCAAGCCTCCCCGGCAGTTATCATAGGACTGCCGTAGGAGGCTTTCAAGGATGCCGCTGGAATGCCCTTATTTGTTCCAAAAC
>JAKSSR010000019.1 GCA_024402995.1 Clostridia bacterium
ATAGACCCTTATAGGGTCTGGTCAAACCACCGGTTCAACCGGTGGTTTTGATTTGTCGTAGAAAAGACGAAACGTAATTTCAGTGGAATTGTCTTGACGCAGGGCTCCAGTTGATATAAGAAACACGAAAACGATGAGCTCGGTACAGTTTGACTCATTGCATTTCAATATAAAAATAAATACTGCCGATTCTATTCAACCAGCAGTATTTATTTAAACTGTACGATATCATTAGGGGTACACCTGATGATTGTACAGAGCCTCTCAAGGGTAAGCATTGTAATGTTTTTCCCTTTTTTCAAGGAGTCGAGAGTTTTGTTATCAATCCCATTTTTTAGGAGCTGATATTGGGATATTTCCCTTTTTTGCATTGTTTTCCACAGAGGACTATAATCAATGATTGCGAACACCCCCAATCGTCTGCAATTATTATATTTCAAGATTGGGATTGCAGACATTGTGGGCGTATTCACAATGTCTGAACAAAAAAGACTTGATTTATATATATATTGTGCATATAATCACAATATATATAGGAGGTCACAATTAAATGAATCAAGAAGATAGTGTCATTAGATGTCCGGTGTGTGGGAGTGTTAATCTGACTGCTTACTATGATAATCAGGCAAGCAAAAAAATAGCTAAAGGTGGGCTTATGTTTGGCGTACTAGGTTTAATTGTTAGCTTTGTGAAAAATAAAAATGCGGCGTCGACATTTTGGGAATGTCAGTCATGTGGACATAGGTTTTTAATGAAATAAGAAGGTGTAATTATGCAAGAAAGAGACCAAGCTTTATCAACAATAAGAACCGCGCTGCCGATTTTTAAACAAATCAACGACCTTTATCTTTCTGCACATAATATTAATCAGCAAGTAATGATGCGCCAAGCAAAAGGAGCAGATAGCAATGGAAAGCTGAGTGGAATTGTCGCTTTTTTCGTGGCAGCTATTTGCTTTTTCGTTTTGGATATCCTGTATCGCGTTATTGTAAGAGCGACACAGAATGGGATAGTCGCAGCCATTTGGATTGTCTTCTCTATTACTCTTTGCATTATAGTTTACATTTATACCCGAAGGAAAATTAAGAATAAACCTTCTTTTACAAATGACGAGCTTGATGCTCAAAGTCGGCAAATGGAGAGAATATCAAACGAAATATTTGTAATCACCACAGAAAACCAAGGGATTATCGATAGTATTCCACGTGATTATAGGTATTATGATGCACTAGTGTTTTTTGAGAATGCACTTGAAAATGGTCGTGCTGATTCGATGAAAGAGGCATTAAACCTTTACGAGACATACCTTCATCAAGTGCGAATGGAAACGAATGCCAGACTTACGACAGAAATGAATCGACGTCAGTGCGAAATGCTTGTCAACATTAATGAAAAGGCAAATCAAGCTGCAAGAAACTCTAGTATAGCAGCAACGTTCTCAATTTTAAGTTTCTTAAAATAAATCATTAATGAATCAAGGAGGCAGCTAAATGAAAGTAAAACGTATGATTACCGTGATGCTGGTTATCACTATGGCCATGGCACTATTCTCCACGACGGCATTGGCAGATGGGTATTACCTTCCGGAGCCAATGAATATTAACGAAAACTTTTTGCTTGTTCGCGCAGAAGACGATACCGCTGCTGTGGAATATACCTACGACGAATTGGGACGACTAATCAAAGAGGTCAATTATGAATTTGACGACATCTTGCAAACTACAACCTACACATACAATGAAAAGGGACAGATTGAAAAAGCGATTTACACAGTAACCTTTGGCAACATTGATACTGCGATATGTACCTACATCTATGACAATGCAGGATGCCTTCAAAAAAGAGAATATGCGGACGGAACGGTACAGACATACAGCTATGACAGCGCAGGACGACTTGTCAAAATTGAGCAGATTGCAGAAGGGGTTTTGCCGTATGAAACCACCTATACCTATGACGACGCCGGACGGCTTATCAAGGACAACGATTATACCTATACCTACGATGCCTCCGGACACCTTATAAAGCGCACTGACGCCTATGATAACAACAAATATGTCGCTTACACCTATGACTCGCAGGGACTTGTGAATAAGCGCACTTACAACGGCGGCAACTATACGGAGACGATAGAATACGATGCCAACGGAAACCATGTTCGCACACTGAACGATACTACGGTCGTTGAAAGTTTCACCTACGTTTCCGCCTCAAACGCAGGCCCATTTGCTGACGTAAAAAGTAGCGACTGGTTCCTCAAGGATGTGGAATATGTCAAGGAAAAAGGCCTCATGAGTGGCATCGGTGATAATAAATTCAATCCGCAAGGTGATACTACACGTGGCATGATTGTCACTATTCTGTATCGTATGGAAAATGAACCTTCTGTCTCTGTTGGTTGCTCTTTCAGTGATGTTGCTTCTGGAAGCTATTATGAAAAAGCCATCACTTGGGCGTCTGAAAAGAACATAGTAGGCGGCTATGGTGGAGGCAAGTTCGGACCAAATGATCCTATTACCCGGGAACAGTTCGCTGTGATTCTGTATAACTACTGTCAATATAAAGGCTACAACACTAGCGGTTCAACTAATATTTCCGCTTATTCCGATGGAAATCGTATCAGTAGTTATGCTGTGGACGCAATGAAATGGGCAGTGAATTCCGGACTGATTACGGGTACTGGTGATAATCGCCTCGATCCAATTTCCGGCGCTACACGTGCACAATCTGCCGCAATCCTGCATCGATTCGGAGAGAAGATAAAATAATCCCAAGAGGCATCTATAGACAAGGAGACGGCATTGCCGTCTCCTTGTTGTTTATAACTTAATATCTTTTAAAAACAAAACAAATCCGAACCCATTTCCGATTGGAAAAAGGTTCGGATTATGTTGATTTGGTGGAGCATAGGGGGATCGAACCCCTGGCCTACAGATTGCGAACCTGTCGCTCTCCCAGCTGAGCTAATGCCCCGCAGCTGTGCCGGTCTGTGATCGGCACAGCTCATATTTTACTTCAAACTTGCCAGAAGTGCAAGGAGCTTATCTACGTTTTCTTCCTTGGTTGCCCAGGAGGTGCAGAAGCGAATTGCCCAGTGGTCAGCGTCGGTGCGGCATTCGTGGTCAAAGATGAATTCCTTGCCCAGAGCTTCTTCAACTGCGTTGGGAACGATGAAATACTGCTGGTTGGTGGGGCAGTCAACGTAGGGTTTATAGCCTGCTTCCAGGAAGCCCTTTTTGATCTTCATGGCCATGGCAATGGCGTGACGGGAACCTTCCATGTACAGGTCGTTCTTGAACAGCTCGGCAAACTGGATGCCCAGGAGACGTCCCTTTGCGAAAAGGCCGCCGTTCTGCTTGATGATGTAGCGGAAGTCCTTCTTGATTGCTTCGTTCATGATAATGACTGCTTCGCCCATAAGAGCGCCCTGCTTGGTGCCTCCGATGTAGAAAACGTCGCAGACGTCGCAGAGGAAGGGCAGGTCAAAATCTGCGCCCTCAGCGGCCATTCCGTAGCCCAGGCGGGCACCGTCGATGTAGAGATAGAGGCCGTATTCATCGCAGGCTTTGCGGATGTCTAAAAGCTCCTGACGGTTGTAGATAGTGCCCATTTCGGTGGGGTTGGAAATGTAGACCATGCCGGGCTTGACGATGTGCTCGCGGCTTTCGTCATTAATGTGATCCTGGCAGAAGTCTGCAATCTGCTTTGCGGTGATCTTGCCGTCAGTGGTGTCAAGAGTAAGGACCTTGTGGCCGTGAGCCTCGATGGTGCCTACCTCATGGCGGTTGATGTGGCCCATGGCGGAGGAAATAACTCCTTCGTGGGTTCTCAGACAGGCTGAGATGACGGTCATGTTGGTCTGAGTGCCGCCGACGAGAATGTGGACGTCTACGTCTTCTCTGCCGCAGGCCTTCTTGATGAGTGCCTTTGCTTCGGCTGTAATATCGTCTTCGCTGTAGCCGATGTGCTGGTCCATGTTGGTCTCGACCATGCGCTTCATAATGGCGGGCTGGCAGCCTTCATTGTAGTCACAATTCATGTAGATCATGAGTTTTCCTCCTTAAAAAAAGCCGGCTTCAAGAGCCGGCGTGTTTGCTTTTACTGGATGCCGGTGCATTGGCACTGGGCGTAAATTGTTTGGGCTGAATCGCTCAAAAGATAGTCGATAAAGCCCTTGGCCTGATCGGAATACTTGCAGGATCTGGTGAGAGCTGCGCTGTAGACGAGAGTCTCAACATCGGAGTCTTCACCAAGGAGTTCTTTGTCAGCAGGACCTTCAAAGACATCGCGGCGGGTGTCGCTGTAAATGCAGTCATAGCCGACGGGATTAAGATCCTGACCCTTGGATGCGTCGATCTGGTCCATGATGAAGGAAAAGTCAATAAGGACGTCGCAGCTGTAGCCGGAGAGGACCTTTTCAGCGATCATGACGCCGTCATCAACGGTGAGACGAACTGTAACGTTGGGGTCAACTCCCTTGTAGTATTCTACTGCGGTAAGCACCGGAGCCAGGGCTTCTTCGGGAGCAAAGATGTCAAGAGTGACTTCCTTGGGGCTCGTCTTAGCGACTTTCTGTCTGATGCCGAGAAGATTGATTTCGGTTTGGCCGCAGGCCGTAAAGGCAAATATTATTGTTAAACACAGCAGTATGGCTGTGAGTTTTTTATGACGCATTTTAAAAATAACCTCCGGGGCTTGATTTTAATCACCAAAGTTACACAAATATGTTGTATAATCTTCTGTACCCGTTACCCCATAACTCCAATAAATATACCACATTCAATGAAAGGTTGGCAAGAAAAATGATAAAAAAACTGGCAGCCTGTATAAGGGAATATAAGTGGCCTACCATTCTTTCGCCTCTGTTCATGATAGGCGAAGTTGCAATGGAGACACTGATCCCTTATTTTATGGCTTTTCTTGTTGACGAAGGCATTACCAAGGGTGATATGAGTGCCATAAAGCACTACGGGATCATTCTTGCCGTATTTGCCGTTGTCTCACTCTTCTGCGGATCAATGTCAGGCATTTGCGCGGCGACTGCCGGCGCGGGATTTGCTAAGAATCTCCGTCACGACATGTATCACCGCATCCAGGAGTTTTCTTTCTCCAACATCGACAAGTTCTCCAGCTCCGGTCTCATTACCAGAATGACCACCGACGTTACCAACGTTCAGATGGCCTTCCAGATGGCGATAAGAATGCTGTTCAGAGCGCCGGGAATGCTGATTTTCTCCCTTGTCATGGCATTTAAAATCAACCCCAGACTGTCCCTGCTGTTCCTCGCGGCAGTCCCGATTCTGGGACTTGCCGTTGTCGGCCTTATGAAAAAGGGCTTCCCTCTCTTTGAAAAGACCTTCAAGATCTACGACAAACTGAACAACGTGGTCCAGGAAAACCTCCGCGGCATCCGCGTGGTCAAGTCCTACGTAAAGGAAGACCACGAAAGAGAAAAGTTCAAGGAAATTTCCGGCGACCTTTACAATACATTTGTCAAGGCTGAGACCATTATGGCCTTCAATACCCCCGTAATGCAGTTCTGCATGTATGCCTGCAGCATTGCCATTGCATGGTTCGGCGCAAAGCTGGTCGTTGCCGATAACCTGAGCCAGGGCCAGCTCATGAGTATGATCACCTATACCACTCAGATACTTTCCAGTCTGATGATGGTTTCTATGATCCTGGTTCTCAGTACCATTGCCGGCGCAGCCGCAAAGCGTGTATGCGAAGTCCTCGACGAAGCCCCCGACATCGTCAACGGCAATGAGCCCGTTACTGAAGTTGCCGACGGCTCCATTTCCTTTGAAAACGTCAACTTCGGCTACGGCAAGAGCAAGGACTGCCTCAGCAGCATTTCCCTTGATATCATGTCCGGCGAGACCATTGGTATTCTGGGCGGAACAGGCAGCGGCAAAAGCTCTCTGGTCCAGCTGATCCCCAGACTTTACGATGTTAGAGAAGGCAGTGTAAAGGTCGGCGGCGTAGACGTTCGCGACTACGATCTGGAAACTCTCCGCGGAGCGGTCGCCATGGTCCTTCAGAAGAACGTTCTCTTTGAAGGCACTGTCAAGACCAATCTCCTTTGGGGTAACGCCGATGCCAGCGACGAAGAGCTGGTCGCTGCCGCAAAGCTGGCCCAGGCCGATGGCTTCGTTCAGAAAATGCCCGGCGCTTACGACGCTCCCATTGAGCAGGGCGGTACCAACGTTTCCGGCGGTCAGCGCCAGAGACTGTGCATTGCCAGAGCTCTGGTCGGAAAGCCCAAGATCCTCATCCTGGACGACTCCACCAGCGCGGTCGATACTCACACTGAAGCTCTGATTCGCAAGGGCTTCAGAGAATTTATTCCCGATACAACAAAACTGATCATTGCGCAGAGAATTTCCTCCGTTAAGGATGCGGACAGGATCATCGTTATGGACGACGGCAAGATCGCCGGCATCGGCACTCACGATGAACTCATGGCAAACAACCGCATCTATCAGGAAGTTTATCAGTCGCAGAACAAGGGAGGAGGAGATTTCGATGCCCCAGCCGAATAATGGAAAACCCGCAGGCGGCCCTCCCGGCAGAAACGGCGCAGCCGGTGGAAAGATCAAGATCGAAAAGGGCACAGGCAAGACCATTGCCCGCCTCTTCCGCTACATGGACAAGAAGTACGCCGCAGGTTTTGTGTTCGCCATGGTATGCATGGTGGTATCTGCTCTTGTCAGCATTCAGGGCTCTCTGTTCATCAGAAACCTGATCGACGATTATATTGCTCCCATGCTTACTCAGGCAGTGCCTGACTTCAGCCCCTTAGTCGCAGCTCTCTTTAAACTGGGCGGCATCTATCTGGCCGGCATGGTCTGCACCCTCATTTACAACCTCATGATGGTAAAAGTCGCCCACGGAATTCTCAATTCCGTAAGAAACGACATGTTCAGCCACATGCAGACCCTGCCCATCAAGTATTTTGACACCAACAGTTACGGTGACGTCATGTCCCGCTACACCAACGACACTGACTCCATGCGTCAGATGCTCTCCCAGAGCATTCCCCAGTGCATGTCCTCTCTGATCACCATTGTAGCCGTAGGCTTCAATATGGCAAAGCTCAGCTGGATACTGTTCCTGGTGGTCATTGCGTGCGTCGTTGCTATTTACTTCGTGACCATTTTCGTCGGTGGACGCAGCGCCAAGTTCTTCGTTCAGCGTCAGAAAACTCTGGGTGACGTCAACGGTTACATCGAAGAAATGCTCAACGGTCAGAAGGTCGTCAAGGTCTTCTGCCACGAAGAAGCTGCAAAGGAAGTTTTCGACGGCAAGAACGAGAATCTGCGTGACAAGACCAAGATGGCTAACATCTACGGCAATATTCTCGGTCCTATCAACAACAACATGAGCCACATTGAGTACGTCATCGTTGCCATCATCGGCGGCGCTATGGCTATTCACGGAAAGGGCGGCCTGACTCTCGGTATGCTGGCCTCCTTCCTGGTTCTTTCAAGAAGCTTCAGCCAGCCCATCGGCATGATCTCCCAGCAGATCAACTCCGTAGTAATGGCTTTGGCAGGGGCAAGACGCGTCTTCACCCTCATGGACGAAAAGTCCGAGGAAGACGGCGGCAAGGTCACTTTGGTCTATGCCAAGGAAACTGCAGACGGTCAGCTCGAGGAATGCCCGCAGCGTACCGGCATCTGGGCCTGGAAGATCCCCGAACAGGGAGGAAGCTTCAGATACGTCCGCCTTTACGGTGATGTTCGCCTCAAGGACGTTGATTTCGGCTACGAAGAAGGCAAGCTCATTCTTCACGATATCAATATCTTCGCAAAGCCCGGCCAGAAGATCGCATTCGTCGGTTCCACCGGCGCAGGTAAAACAACTATCACCAACCTGATCAACCGCTTCTACGATACCGACGACGGCGAAGTTCTCTACGACGGCATCGACATCAAGGACATTAAGAAGGACGATCTGCGCAGATCTCTGGGCGTGGTCCTTCAGGACGTCAATCTCTTTACCGGCACTATTATGGATAACATCCGCTACGGCAGACTGGATGCTACCGATGAAGAAGTCATTGCCGCCGCAAAGCTGGCCAATGCTCACAGCTTCATCGAAAAACTGCCCGACGGTTACAACACTGTTATTTCCGGTACCAGCAGCCAGCTGTCCCAGGGACAGTGTCAGCTCCTGTCCATTGCAAGATGTGCTGTGGCTGATCCTCCCGTCATGATCCTGGACGAGGCAACAAGCAGCATCGATACCCGTACTGAGGCTCTGATCCAGCAGGGCATGGACGCTCTCATGGCAAACAGAACGGTCTTCGTAATCGCTCACCGTCTCTCGACCATTCAGAACTCCAACGCCATTATGGTCCTGGAAGCAGGACGCATTATCGAGCGCGGCGACCACGACGATCTCATTGCCCAGAAGGGCCGCTATTACCAGCTCTACACAGGCAGCAGCGCTTCCTGAACTTAATACTGATAAAGGATAAAAGGGTGGTCTTTGACCGCCCTTTTTGATATAATTAACAAGTTATTATTTTGGAAGGATTTATTGAAATGGACTGGAACTTTTTATTTTTCTTGAACAGTATTCTCTTCGGCGTAGGCCTGGCAATGGACGCTTTTTCAGTATCTATGGCCAACGGTCTCAATGAGCCGAAAATGGGCAGCGCCCGCATGTGCACCATAGCCGGGACCTTCGGCGCTTACCAGATAATCATGCCTCTCGTAGGCTGGTTCTGCGTTCATGCCATTGCGGAAGCCTTTGAATCTTTTCAGAAGTTCATTCCCTGGATAGCTCTTATTCTGCTTCTTTATATCGGCGGAAAAATGCTCATCGAAGGCATAAAGAACAAGGACTCTGCTGAAGAAAAGCCTGCAGTTGGCTTCGGCGCTCTTATGGTTCAGGGCATTGCCACTTCCATTGACGCTCTTTCCGTCGGCTTTACCATTGCCGAATACACCTGGCTTGCGGCTCTGGTCGAGGCTCTCATAATCGGTGTCGTTACCTTCAGCATCTGCATGGGCGGCCTTGCCATAGGCAAGAAGTTCGGCACCAAGCTGGCCGGAAAAGCCTCTATTCTCGGAGGAATAATCCTCATTGCCATCGGTTTTGAGATTTTCTTTACAGCATAAGGAGAATAAATGAAGATACTCAGTCTGCAGACTCCGGTCTCAGAAAACATAGATGAAAATATTGCAGTGGTGACAAAGTACATGGGAGCCGGCTGCGACGGCACCGTGGATCTGGTCACACTTCCCGAAATGTTCGCCTGCCCCTATGAAACAAAGCTTTTCCCTGCCTACGCGGAAGAGGAGGGAGGGAGGATCTGGCAGCAGTGCAGCGCTCTTGCCCGCAAGTACAGAGTCTACCTCAGCGCCGGAAGCATTCCCGAAAGGGACGGTTTCTGCATTTACAATACTGCTTACGTTTTTAACCGTGACGGCCAATGCATAGGCAAGCACCGCAAGGCACATCTCTTTGACATTGACGTTCCCGGGCAGTACTACAAAGAATCTGAGACTCTGTCTCCCGGAAACCAGGCAACGGTCTTCGATACCGAATTCGGCAAAATGGGTCTCTGCATCTGCTACGATATGCGTTTCCCCGAACTTTTCAGGGCTATGGTAGCCAAGGGCGCTAAGCTTGTGATCATTCCCGCGGCTTTCAACATGACCACCGGACCTGCCCATTGGGAACTGCTCATCAGAACAAGAGCCGTAGATAATCAGGTATTTACCGTGGCAACTGCTCCCGCCCGTAATGAAAAGGGCAAGTATGTTTCATGGGGTCACTCTATGATCGCCGGCCCCTGGGGCAACGTTCTCATGCAGATGGATGCCAGAGAGGGCTACGCCATTACTGAAATCAACCTCGGTGACGTCAGCAAGGTCCGCGACAGCATGCCTCTCCTCAGACAGAGGCGCACGGACATCTATTAAGTGATTCGGAGGTATCGTTCATTGAATAAATATGTCGGCGCCGTTCTCGGAGCGGGCTTCGCCTGGGGCTTTATGGGCTTTTTCACCAGACATTTGTCCGAGTTCGGAATTGATTCTTCAGGGGCCATTATCGTCCGCTGCGGACTTGGTGCCCTTTGTTTCGGCATTCTGATACTGATCACCGGTGCCAGCCAGTTTAAGGTGAAGTTCAAGGATTTCTGGTGCTTTATTGGCACGGGACTTCTGAGTCTTCTTTTCTTCACCTTCTGCTACTTTAACGCCATAAATATGATGAGTCTGTCTACGGCGGCTATACTGCTCTATACAGCTCCGACCATAGTAATGCTTTTGTCGGCAGTTCTTTTCAAAGAAAAGATCACTAAGACTAAGCTCGTTGCGGCGGCTTTGGCTTTTGCCGGCTGTGCCCTTGTATCCGGAATTACCGGCGGCGTTTCCCTGACTCTTTCCGGCCTCCTTTTCGGACTTGGCTCCGGATTCGGTTATGCCCTCTACAGCATCTTCGCCAGATATGCCCTGCAGAGAGGTTACAGCAGCAATACCATTAATTTTTACTCCTGCCTGCTGGCCGCTTTGGGTGCCGCAGTTATCTGGGGAACCAACGGCTGCATCAAGGCTATGGTCTCCTCACCACGCGCCATGTTCTGGTGTGCAGGCGTGGGCATTCTCAGCTGTTTCCTGCCTTATCTACTTTATACCTATGGACTTACCGGTCTGGAAAACGGCAAAGCTTCTGTCCTTGCATCAGTGGAGCCCGTTGTGGCATCCCTGCTCGGAATATTCTTCTATCACGAAAAAATGACATTGCCTTCTTTCATCGGAGTTGTTCTGGTGCTTTCGGCAGTAGTCTTATTAAACATGAAAAACAAGGAGGAACAACATGATCAGACCCAATCCGCTTAAAAAAGGCGATCGCCTTGCAGTTATCGGTGCTTCTTCACCCACAAGCACCGCTCCCGACGTTCTTGCTTCCGCAGTAGAAAAAATGGGCTTTGAGCCTGTCCTGTTCACCAGTGCCACCGCAAAGCACAATTATCTGTCCGGCACCGACGAACTCCGCGCTCACGACATTAACGCAGCCTTTGCCGACGATTCCATTCAGGGCATAGTCTCTACCCGCGGCGGTTACGGTTCTCACCGTGTTCTGCCTCTCCTGGACTATGAAATGATAAAGAAGCATCCCAAGTTCTTCGGCGGATACAGCGACATCACCGCTTACATTTGTGCAATCAATCAGATCTGCGGCTTTGAAGCCTATCATATGCCCATGGTAGGGGCCTGGGCATCGGGAATGGACATTTATACCGAAAGCTACGTCAAGGCCATGCTTTTCGGCGAAAAAATCGAATATAAGAACCCTGCCGGATGCAGACTTCTGGGAATGAACGGCGGCAAAGCAGAAGGCATTATCTGCGGCGGCAATCTGTCCCTCATAGCATCTTCTCTGGGCACCCCCTATGAAATGGATACTAAGGGTAAGATCCTCTTCATTGAAGAAGTCGGCGAAGCACCCTATCACGTAGACAAAATGCTTACTCATATGCGCAACGCCGGTAAGTTTGACGATGCGGCAGGCATCATCTTCGGTCAGTTCACCGAATGCTCCGACAAGGACGGCGGCAGCTGGAATGTCAGCATGGACCAGATCATTTACGAACTGGTCGTTCCCTCCGGCAAGCCCATTATCAAGGGAGTCATGTGCGGTCACGGCACTCCTACCATGTCTCTTCCCATGGGACGCAAGTTCTTCATGGACGCAAACAGCTGCGAATTCGGCGAAGCGGAATAATCGGGAAAGGGAGACAGCGGCATGACAGAACGTCAGAAACTCCTTATGAACAACGCGGCCGACGTAACCGACCTGGTTCTGGAGGCCGAAAAATGGCTGTGGCAGCACCCTCAGACCGGATATACCGAATGGGAAGCAAACGAGTATCTCATCGGCAAATTTGAGGCTTTAGGCTATACTTTAGTCCGCGCAGACAAAGACGAAAAGTTCGGCAAGATCCCCGGTTTCTATACAGATTTTGATACCGGCCGGCCCGGACCGACCATTGCGGTCTTCGGCGAACTGGATGCTTTAGATATTGCAAATCATCCTGAATCGGTCAACGGAATGACCCATTGCTGCGGACACAACGCCCAGGGAGCATATCTCCTGGGACTTGCTGCGGCTCTTAAGGTTCCGGGAACTTTAGACGGCCTTTGCGGTAAAATACGTCTCATTGCCGTTCCTGCTGAGGAAATGATTCAGCTGCCCTTCCGCGAAGAACTGAGAAAGAAGGGCGTCATACGCTATCTGGGCGGCAAGGTGGAATTCATGTACCGCGGTTATCTGAACGGCGTCGACATGGCTCTCATGGTCCACGCTTATTCGGAAGATCTGCAGCATCCCTCTGATTTCAACTGCAGCGGCGGCATGAATGGCTGCGTGGCAAAGACCTTCCGCTACAAGGGCAAGAGCGCCCACGCAGGCGGCTCTCCCGAGGCCGGTCTTAACGCCCAGTACGCGGCAATGATAGGCCTGGATGCCTGCAATGCTCTTAGGGAGACTTTCCCCGACGAGGATCACGTTCGCTTCCACCCCATAATGCACGGCGTCAACTGCGCAGTAAACATCATTCCCGATGAACTGAAGCTTGAAAGCTATGTTCGCGCCTCCACTCTTGAAGCTATCAAGAGAGAAAACCGTAAGGTCAATCGCGCTATCGCAGCAGGAGCTTTGGCCATGGGCTGCGGAGTTGAGCTCTGCGACCGTCCCGGCTATGCGCCCGAGTACCACGATCCCATGTTCATGAAGCTTGCTCAGGACTGCTGCGAGGCAATATCCGGTAGAGATATGGTGGACTTTGATTACAGACGCATCGAGACCGGTTCATCAGATTTCGGTGACATCACCTGCGTAATGCCCGGCATACAGATGAATGCCGCAGGCTGCTCAGGCACACTCCACGGAATCGATTTCTGCGTGGCAGAGCCGGGAAGACTTTGCATGAACTCTATAAAGTTCCTGCTCTTCATTACTGATGAACTTCTCCGCGACAACGCAAAGAAGGCTGCAGATATCTGCGCACAGTTCAAATATCAGTTCAAAAGTATTCCCGAATACCTGAAGTACATTGACGAGATCACTCTGGACAAGGATGCTGTTGTTTACGGCGAAAACGGCAGCGCGGTTCTCGACTATGTATAAAATCCACTGAAGGCAATAAAAAACGGATGGCGCGATGCCATCCGTTTTATGATGTACGTTTATTAGCCCCAGAAGCTCTTGAACTGTGCGATGACGATCATAAGCATGAAGATGGGACCTACGAACTTAATGCAGAAGTGGAAGAACTTCTTGGACTTGAATTCGCGTCCGAGTGCTACTTCGTCATCAATGAAGCCGGGAATGAACCAGCCGAGCATGATTGCCATGATGAGGCCGGTGAGGGGCATGAGGATTCCTTCTCCGATAGCGTCCCAAACGTCGAGAACATCGGGCTGGCCAAGGATGTGGAACCAGTTGACCCAGCCGTCGCCCAGAGCGTCAGCGGTGGTCATGAAGTTGCCTGCCAGTGCGATAAGAGTCATGAAAGCGGTAACGCCAAGGCGGGTTGCCTTCTTGCCCTTCTTGGTGCGGGCATCGATGATTGCGGAAATGCCGCCTTCCATCATACCGATGGAGGAGGACAGAACTGCGATGAAGACCAGGAGCCAGAAGATCAGCTGGAACAGGTTGCCGATGAAGCCGCCCATGGACTGGAATACGTTGGTCATGGTTACAAAGAGGAGTCCGGGGCCTGCCATTGCAGCGCCTTCGCCGCCGAGAGCGAATGCTGGGGGAATAACTGCCATACCTGCGAAGAGAGCAGCGCCGGTATCACCGATGGCGATGAATGCGGCGTCCTTTTCAAGGTTTTCATTCTTTCCGAGATAAGAACCGTAAGCGATGAGGCAAGCACTTGCCAGGGACAGGGAGAAGAACATCTGGCTTCCTGCGGTCTTGAGAACGCTGAAGAAGGTCTCTCCGGACTTAAGGAAGGAGAAGTCGGGCTTAAACATGAATGCGAAGCCTTCAGCGGAACCGGGAAGGGTGATTCCCTTGATGATCATAATGACCAGCATTATGAAGAGGGCAGGCATACCGTACTTGCAGAACTTTTCGATACCTCCGGAAACGCCGGCGACAACGATAAGCATGGTCAGCGCAATGAAGATAACAGTGAAAATCATTGCATTGGGGATATTGCCCAGCATTCCGCCGAAGTAATCTCCTCCGGGAGTTGTAGCCAGGGAGCCGCCGAAGAATGCGCCGACAGATGCGATGAGGTACTTTGTTACGTATCCGCCGAAGGTGCAGTAGAAGCTGATAAGGAAGAAGGGAACGATGGTCTGGAGAAAGCCGTTGAATCTGAATCCCTTGTGTGCGATGGTGTAAGATTCAATAGCAGCCTGACCGGTCTTACGACCGAGAGCGATCTCTGCAAGGATGAGGGGATAACCTACAACAACGCAGAGGATGACGTACAGGAGCAGGAATGCGAAACCGCCGTTGGCGCCCAGCTTGAACGGGAAGCCCCAGAGATTGCCCAAACCTACTGCCGACCCGAGGGCCGCCATCAGGAAACCGAAGTTTGAACCGAATTTGCCTTTTTCATTCATAATAATTTCCTCACTTTGAAAACAAAAAGCGTCCACCTGATTCAGGTGGACGCTGCGATTAACTGAAACGACAAAATCTAGTCGAACGAGTAAGTACAACGATCCACCATAAGACGCCAATAATAGGTGCTAAAGCCGAAATAGGTATTTCTCACTGTACTTCTCCTTCCCTCATTTATCATTACATCGGTATGTTAAACCAAAAAAATACAAAAAGCAAGCCTTTTATATAAAGATATAGAAAAAAAGGTAAAATTGTACTAATTATTCATTACAGTCCAAGACCCTTAGACAGCCTTACGGGAGGGTCCATTTCGTCGATAATAGCGACGGACATTGCTCTGCGGTTTTCACCGTTGGAAAGGATGCCCGCAAAGTCAAAACGGTCTGCGTTTGCCTGTTCGTTGAAGAGCTTGCAATTCTGGACTTCCTTGAGCATGTTGCCGTTAAGGCGCTGGTCGTTTACCAGATCCATTGCGAGAATCTTAGCAAGGTTTTTCTTGTGCTGTTCGGGAGCGATGGTGGGATTTGGATGAACGCCGTCAAGGAGTTCCTCCTCCAAAGCCTGCATACCGGCTCTGATCACTTCTCCCATGGAAATGATCTTTGCCGCCAGGTTCATCTGATCGTTGGTCAGACCGACCTTTGCCGCCAGGGTGGGATCGGCATTCATTGCGTCCAGGTATTCGAGCATGCAGCAACCGGTCTTGGCAATGGCTGCCCTGTCTTTTTCTGTGACGAACTTGACGCAGTAGTCTGTAATGCCTTTACGGATGACGTCGGCTCTGTTCTGAGAAACATCGCTCTTGTTCTTGTCAAGTTCTTCACGGAGAGCCATTCTCTCCTTTTCGATGGTTTGTATATCTTCGTGGACTTTTACGGCCGCCTTGATGATTTCAGCCGCTTTGGCTATTCTTGCCGCGTTTTTATCGGCGGGTTTAAGGAGATTGGCGAAGCCCTCTTCAAGATTATCCAAGGTGAGTTTAAGGTTCTTGTCTATTTCGCGCTGCTGCTCTGCGCAGTATTTCGCGTAGGCAAAGCTCCAGTAGTTTTTAACAATCTTGCGCTTCTTTTCAAGTTCAAGTTCATCGTAAGTCATGACTATCCTCCAAACACAATTTAACATAATAATACTATAATATTGAGCGTTTCAAAAGTGTTTGTGAATAATAATGAAAAAACATAGAAAAAGTGTTGATTTTCCAAAAACTTGACGTATAATAACTCATTGTTCGTTTAGAAAAATTCACAGAGGAAAAGAAAATGACACAGCTTTTATCAATAGCCGTCGCACTTGCCGGCGGTCTTTTTATGACCAGAATAGCGGGAAAATTCAAGCTTCCGGACGTTACTGCCTACCTTATTGCGGGACTTCTTATCGGTCCCTCAGTTCTCGGAAGGCTGAATATTGCGGGAATAGGCTTCACTACCATGGAGTCCGTTGAAGCTCTTGATATAATATGCGATGTTGCCCTGGGCTTTATAGCCTTTGCCATCGGCAACGAGTTCAGGCTTTCCCAGATAAAGAAAATAGGCCGCCAGGCCTGCATCGTCGGTGTTCTTCAGGCCGCCATTACCACAGCCGTCGTAGACGTGGCTCTGATCATTCTGCACTTCATTATTCCCGACGTCATCAGCATTTCAGTAGCAATTACTCTGGGAGCCATTGCGGCGGCAACTGCTCCCGCAGCCACGCTCATGGTCGTACGCCAGTACAAGGCAAAGGGTGCCGTCACCGAGATCCTTCTGCCAGTCGTAGCTCTGGACGACGCCGTAGGCCTGGTCATATTTTCCTTCTCCTTCGGCATTGCCAAGGCTTTGACCAGCGGAAGCGCCAGTATTGTCGACATCATAGTAGAACCTCTGCTGGAAATATCCCTGTCTCTGGCCTTCGGCGCCATCTGCGGATGGCTCCTTGCAAAGGCTGAAGCGATCTTCCACTCCAACCGCAACAGAATAACTCTGGTCGTCTCCTTTGTTATTCTCACCGTTGCCGTAAGCAAGGCCGTTTTCCATCTGGCTCAGTTCAAGTGTGGTTTTTCTTCATTGCTTGTATGCATGATGCTGGGTACTGTCTTCTGCAACATGAGTCCTCTCAGCGAGGATATTATGGACAGGAGCGACAAGTGGACTGCGCCTCTCATGACACTGTTTTTTGTTGTCAGCGGCTCCGAGCTTCAGCTGAGCATCCTTAGCAGCGTTTATGTGCTCGTTATCGGATTTGTATATATTCTCTCCCGCTCTGCCGGTAAATATCTCGGTGCCCGCTTCAGCAGCAAGCTTGCAGGGTGCGATGAAAATATCGTAAAGTATCTGGGCATAACCCTTCTGCCTCAGGCAGGTGTGGCTCTCGGAATGAGTTCCCTTGCAATGTCAGGTCTTGGGGCAGCTGAGGGCGGACTAATCAGAAACATCACTCTCTTCGGAGTACTGGTCTATGAGCTTGTAGGCCCCAGCCTTACAAAGATGGCTCTTACCAAGTCCGGAGATATCAAGCCTAAGAGCGCGGAAGTGCTCAGCCGCCGCGAGACAGCCATTCAGAATGCCGGAAGGAACAAATAAATATTGTTCGCTGTAAAGAAAAGGGCGTGTGAAAAATGAAAAATCATTTTTCACATGCCCTCTTTTTTTTAGGGGTTATGTTTTTTCACAGCCCCTTCTTTTAGTGGATTAGAATTGTAAATTCATTTTACTTATCTTCTACCCATACCTTCTTTGTTACTGCCTGTACGGCAAGGTATGCGGAGAAGTGAGTTGTTGTGAATGTTACGCAGCCTGTTTCTTCGCTGTAGCTTCCTTCTACGTAGTCTACGCGGCCCTGGCTGTTAATGTACCATACTGTAACGTTATCCGGGTTTTCACCTTCTGTAAGGGTGTAAGGAACGGTAACTGTTACGCTTGTTTCGCTCAGGGGTACTACTGCACCTCTGGAGTTGTTGATTGTAAGATCGATAACGCTTCTGCCTGTTGCAAGGATTACCTTCTTCTGGTTTTCAGAGAGAGCCTGAACCTTTTCATTGTCAGCTTCGATATCTTCTGCGCTGATGGAAATCAGGTTGAAGTATACGCTGGAGCTGTCATTTACAATGCCGGATCCTGCAAGAGCGCCGGAGTTGGCGATTGTGTTCACTGCATCCTTGGAGAATTCAACTGTACCAACGTTAGTCTTAATAGCGAGTGTACCTTCGTTTTCTGCCAGCTGCTGGAGCTTTTCAACTTCCATGTTAACGCTGAGCAGAGAACCGCTTACTTCGCTCATGTCTACAAACATGCTTGTCTGTTCGCCGATATCGTCGATATCAATCTTAGCGATTGTGTAGCCGTTGCTTTTAACTTCTTCTTCGTACTTGGCATCGAGAGCGATGGTGTTAGCTTCCTTCCATTCTGCCTTGTACTGTTCGTTGCCGTCGCTGTAAGCAGCTGCAATCTTTGTGCAGAAGTCGCTGCCGCCTGCAATTACTGCTCTTGCAGATGCAGGAGTAGATGCAGCAAGAACTGCTTCGAAAGCTTCGATTGTGTATTCTGCGCCGAGCTTCTTAACGCTCTGTCCTTCGTGCTTATAGCGGAAGAGCGGATAGCTCTTTGTATAAACAGCCCAGTCATCAACCATTGCGATGCATTCTTCGTCAGACAGATCTGCAGCGAGGAAGCTGCGGAGTGTATCCGCTGCTGCCTTAATGTCATCTGCAGTCTTAAAGTCGAACTTAAAGTGTGCTCTGTTTGCAATTTCCTTAGCTGTGCGGATCTTCTGTTCGTCGAGAGCGCTTTCTACAGGAATTGCGAGAATGTAAACATCTTCAGTTGTTCTGCTTGCAGGTACAGATGTAAAGATACGGTCGATAGTGTAAGTAAAGAAACCGTCGTCGTCTGCAACCATTTCGTTATCTGTGTAAAGAGTTGTGTTTTCAAGCTTGGATTCGCCCATGTGGAGGTATTCGAAGCCTGTAACAACGGGTACTGTATCGGAAACGTCAAAGCCTTCCAGGCCGCCGATTACGATAACAGGTGTCTTGTTGGAGAATACTCTAAGGCATTCGGAGTAATCTTCTCCATCCTTTAATACCTTGAACTTAACTGTGCTTCCCCAGTCGAAAGTATCTGTATCAACGGGGTTGCCGTCCATGTCGAAGAAGCAGATATCAAAGCCTTCGTTTATGGGGCCTGTATACTTGCAATAGCGGAAATTACCGGAATCGCCCTTGCGCTTTGCTGTACCTGTAGTAATGTTTTCGTAAGCAAGGAGGCCTACCTTTACGGAAACAGGCTTAACAGCATTTTCGTCTACGTGTACATAAACGACACCGTCTTCGCTGCATGCAGCTGCTGCTGCAAAGTCCGGACGCATTTCAGCACCCTGGCTGTTTCTTGTAAGGTGGTAACGGGGGCTTGCAGCTCTTGAATCGGAAGAGCCGGACATCTTTTCAAGATATACACGGCCTTCGGATGTTTCGATGTAGAGAGCCTTATTGGGGTCAGTTACATAATAGCCGTTTCCGAAGTTGAGCCAGATATCCTGATAATCGCTGTCCAGAAGAGCGTAATAGTCGTAGCCAGCGTCGTAATCCTTGTCAACCTTTGTAAAGGTCTTAATCTGGCTGTCGTTCTTAAGGGGCTGACCAACTGCATAAACATTTGCATGAGCAGCTGTTACGGAGTGGTTTTCATCTCCCTTGGGAAGAGCGAATACGATGGAAGATTCTGCATTGTACTGTGCTGTTACGATAATGTCACCGAAAATCGGTGTAGAGCTCATAGCGCACCTAATCTGCTGGGGCTGGCCGTTTCCGAGCTTAGCCTGTCTGGAAGCTGCATACTTTTCGGTCGGGCAAAGGCCTCTGTCATTAAGGTATGTAATATCCCAGCCGGAGCAGATAGCGCCTTCTGCGAAGGGTCTTACCAGATAGGAAACATAAGTTTCTTCGTCTCCTGCTTCGTTTTCGAAGGATGTTACGAGCTGGCTTCCGGGAGCCTTGTTCTTTTCCTTTGTAAGGCCGAATACTTCGTCGTACCATACATAGCCGGCACCGCTTACGTCGTAATAACCGAAGTAGCAATCCTTATACTGTTCGTACTGTTCTGCTGTAAGAGTATCTGCCCAGTATTCTGCGGAGAATTCTCCTACTTTTCCGATGTACCAGTTGGGAACTGCGTCTTCTCTTTCGCCGCCGTTCCAGTCTACAATGTAGCGATAAATAACCTTGTCGTAGGCTACGTTAACGGAGAACTGGCCGTCCTTTAAGAGGTCGAGGATTTCTTCGTAGCTTAAACCTGCTTCGGGGATGGTGTGAACTACTGCCTTGGATCCGCTGCCTGTTACGTAAGTCCAGCGGTGAGTATAACCGGACTGTCCGCCATACTGGTAATGAGGATCCTCTGTTCCGAATACTGTATCTAATGTAGCCGGTGTAAGGATATCTCCATAGCTCTGGAGAATAATGTTCTTTGCGATGGCAGAAGATTTAACGTTGGAGGCAGAAACCTGAATCTGGTGCTTGGAAGGATCTACATATTTTCCGTCGAAGCATACCAGAACATAGGATGCGTAATCGCCAAGAGTTGCCTTGGTGGGAGCTGCCAGGCTCTGGGGTGCTGCGAGGTAGCGGCTTTCTTCCTTATAGGAATTCTTAATCTGAGCTGCAAGAGTCTTGGATTTCCAGGACTGTCTGCAAGTATAGCTTACAGTTCCATCCCAGCTTTCACTGGAATAAGGGTTAGCATAACCTACAGCGCTGCCATCGGGCATTGTAATGTTCCAGTCAGCTGTCTTAATGCTGTCGCCGTCCAGGTGGATGCGGTATGTGCCTGCAAACTGGCTGTCGATGGGGGCATCGGTAAGAAGCTTTTCTTCTACGCTGTAGCCGATGCCTGTAATTGTAAAGAGGCCCTTGTAACTTCCGCAGATTGTGCAGATATTGTCTTCTCCAAGTACGTGACTGGAAGAAGCGGGGATAGCTTCTGTATCAACAGCTGTGCAGCCGCCGTTTAAGCAGCGTCTTGTCTTTTCGCCTTCTGCTTTGCAGGTAGCTTCCTTGGTAACTGTCCAGTCGCTCCAGTTATGAGCTGCAACGCCTGTGGACTGTGTATCTTCCTTACCGCAGACTGCGCAGGTTCTTGTCTTGCTTCCTGCAGCAAGGCAGGAGGATTCTTCTACTGTTGTCCAGTCTCCCCATGTGTGAGATGAAGTCTTTGCAATCGCTTCTACCTTTGTCTTTCTGCAGACTGTGCAAGTATAGGTCTTTGTTCCTGCTTCTTTGCAGGTTGCAGCTTTTGTAACAACACCGGAATTCCAGCTGTGGCTTGCTTTGTCAAGAATACCATCTTCGGGACAATCTTCTGCTTCGCATGCCTTCCAGTGGCTTGTGCTGTCGCTGCTCCATGCAGCTGCAGGGCTGTGTTCATGTTCTTTTACCTGCTTATAAACGAGCACGAAACCTTCGTTGGGACGTTCAAAATCGTTAAAACCATCCTTTGCGGGAACGATAATAACGCCGGGGTTGTTTGCGGCATCGTCGCAGAAGCCGTTAATGTACATTTCGTTTTCTTCGTCGTAAGAGAACGGCTCACCTGCGTCCAGGTAATCAGCCATATAATCGCTGGATAAATAGTACATTTCGTCTTCTTCAGCGAAATGGCAGTACTGGAATTCTTCCCAGTCTAAACCGCTTTCCATATCGAAAGCGATTACGGGTTCATCCGCAGTAACGGGGACAATAAAGAATATTTCCGGTGAACCAACCCAGGAAAGGTTTTCAATATAAAAATCGGTGGTTTCACAGCGCTTTCCGTTAACGTAAGCACCGTCTGCCTTGATTACGATGTCGGGTGTAAGACCTTTTTCATAGTTTACTGTAAGGTTGATTGCTCCGCCGGGTCTCTGCTGATTAATCAGGAGCTGAATAGCAATCAGTTTACCATCCGTAATACCGCTTATTTCCATAGGTGTTCCGGAAGGAGCAACTTTACTTGCTCTGTATAAAGGTAAATCTGAAGTAACATTAATTACTGCATCTGTAGTTCCATCAGGAACTGTAACTTCAGCATCGTAAACTCCGGTTTTAGAGCCGGGAGTAAGTGTAACCGGATATTCAACATCATCCACGGTTACTGTTACAACAGGGTCCGATGCAGCGTAAACATTGCTTAATGCAATGCCCGGCAGCGATGTAAAGACAAGAGCTGCCATGAGTACTACTGCCAGAACCCGTCTAAGATCTGGTTTCATAAAATCTCCTCCTATTTTTTAAGTTTCTTTGCAGCTGTAATAAGGTCGCTTAAGCTTCCCTTTCCTTCTGCACAATCCTTTATTTCCTTTGTAAGGTGGTTGTAGGTATAGTAGTTAGCCGAAGACATGCCTCCTGTGCTGTAGCCTCCTCCAATATCTGCACCAAGTCCGCAAAGGGTAAAGCTTACTCTTACTACATCTCCGTCTTCCAGAGGATAGTCTCCCATTCCTACGTTGGGATAATGGCCGTTAACGGAATACATCCATCCGGACTGGAGGGTATAGTCAAATTCACCGAGAACATCTTCGTCCTCGTTATTTTTAGCCATGCCGTCCTTTAAGATTGAACCGGCAGCAGCTGCAAGGCATGCAGGAAGATCTGCAATATCCAGGGTATCCGGGATAATTCCGGATTCAATTCCTGAAATGGAATGCAGATAGAAGCTTCCGCTGAGTTTGCCTGTATATTTCATATTTCTTTCGCCCCATTCTTTAGCAAGAAGCTGAGCAGCTGTAGTGCCCGGGCGAACCTGTTCCTTTACAGGAGCGAGGATGAATTTATCTGCACCAATAGTAAAGCAGTCAATTGCGATGTAAACTGTGGGGTATTCTTCTTTAATGCTTT
>JAKSSR010000002.1 GCA_024402995.1 Clostridia bacterium
AAGCGTTTGCAGCAGCCTGCGCGGCAACCAGTCTGGTTTTAGTCGCGTCGGTCTTATCTTTGTTGGTAGTCATTGAATTAGAGGTATCAATGACCAGGACGGTCGCAGTGTTGGGGCTGACAACCTCGCCGATAATTTCTTCACTCGTCTTGACTGTAAGAGTAATGTCGAAGACGTTTTCGGTATCTGTTGCGGAAATTTCCTTTGAAACGATGACCTTGCTGTCTTCTTCACTGGTCTTGGAATAAGTGGTAACCGGAGCATCGGTCTTGGTGGTATCGACAGCCTTACTGCCGGCGCCGAAGTTGCCGCTGTCCATGATCTGCCATCCACTGCCTGCAGGCTTTGCATCATCTGCAGCAAAGGAGGTGAGGCTCATTCCGCTCATCACCATACAAAAGGTGAGAACGAGAGCAAGAGCTCTCTTTAACTTGGTGAAACTATTAGTCCTCATTTTTACTCTCCCTTTCAGAATAAAAGCTTTTTTATGTTTGTTGTGTTGATTATATAACTCATAAGTTACATAATCGGTTACATATTTCACAAATCAATTCAAAATAATAAAATTTTTTGTAATTCTATCTTTTTTACGTAATCTCTCCGCAAAGCGTAATAATGGGTAACTAAAAATCAGGAGACCCTTTCGGATCTCCTGATCTTCGTTCTTATTAAGCTTTGGTTCCGTCAATTAGAACTTTCTTGCCTTCTTTTCCTCGATGGTGAGGACTGCCAGGCCGAGGGCCGCCATGATGGAGAGTACGAACCAGATGATTGCTCTGTCGCCGGTTGCGGGAACTGCAGCGAGAGGAACTTCATCCTCGAGCAGGTCTTCGAATTCTTCGGGAGCAGCTGCGAGAGGTACTTCCGGTTCAGTGACATCTTCGAATTCTTCGGTGATCTCGGGTTCTTCAGTAAGAGGAACTTCGGGTTCTTCAATGTCTTCGGGTTCTTCCGGTTCAACGGGAGTTTCAGGTTCGGGGTTGCGCGGTCTGGTGTTTCCGCCTACATATTCCCAAACTGCGAAAAGTTCAAGGCCAAAGGTACGAGGATCGTTTTCAGAAACCAGCTGATCCTTCATGGAGAGGGTGATTGCATCGCCTTCCTTGTAAACAGCTTCTCCGTCAGAGGTGGTTGCCCAGCCTGCAAAGCGATAGTTTGCTCTGGAGAAGCGTCCGCCGTCAACAGCGAAGGTCCAGGCGGTTTCTTCGGTATCTTCAACGTTTTCAGCATCTGCAAGTCTGGTGCTGCCATCGGCGTCTGCGCCGCCATTGCCGTTGTAGAACAGACCGTAGTTATAGGTGTCGTAGACGTAGGTCATGGTAATGACGTAGTTTCCGTTTTCGCTTTCAAGAGTGATGCTCTCAACGTCGGAACCGGAGAACTTGTATTTTACATCTCTGTAGGTTTCCTGCTTTTCAATGTCGCTTGCCTTGATGACGTCATCCAGTTTGCCGGTTCTGACGTCTTCTGTGCTTGCGACAAATGCGCCGTTTTCGTAGTATTCGTGGATTACAGTGTAGCTGACATCCGGACGTTCAAGAGTGTGCTTAAAGGTAAAGACTACTTCGTTGTTTTTGCCTCCCTCAAGAGTGATCTTATAACCGTTCTCATACTCAAGAGGCTCACCGTTGAATTTTGCGGAAACCATTTCGTACTGATCCTTTGCGGTGGGCTCAACGGAAACGCTTACAGTCGCGAAGCTGCTTCCGCCTCTGCCGTCAACAGTTTCAGTATCGACAAGCTTGCCGTTCCAGTCATATACTTCGTAAACATTCTTAACGGTGTATTCTGCGGAAACGCTGTTGTCAATTGTCTTATAGTAGTCAAAGACTACAGTAACATCGGAACCTGCGGTAAAGCTCAGGCTGCCGTCGTTATTGAGGGTGTAGTCAACACCTTCAGTGACCGTGAAGTCATATCCGCCGTTTTCCTTTTCGGGGAATCCGTTGGGGGCAGGAGCTGCTGAAGCGTTTTCACCAGCATAGGGCGTGGTAACGACATCATTCTTTTCGTTGTATTCATCGGTGGTGGTCTTTTCACCGTTTACACCGATAACAGTTGTATGGTACTGATGCTTTACAGTTACTTTTACGGTGGACAGATCTTCAACACGGTAGTAGGTGAAGGTCCACTCATTGCCGTTTGCACGGAGCTGCTGCTGGGTTGCGGGAGCCTGACCATCAACAAAGGGATAGCTGCTGTCTGCGCCGGAATCAATGGTTACATACTGACCGACGTATCCGGTTCCCTTTACCGCGTCATGGCCTTCGACATTATCGGTGACCCATTCATAGGTGGCCTTACCGTCTTCACCGATGACCATCTTCTTGGTCTTGTAAACGTAATTTACAGTGTAAGTGGTTTCTTTGTAATCGTTGTAGGAACGTTCATACTTAACCTCAACGGTGGTATTGGTTCCGTTCTGGAGAACGATTTCCTTAGGTTCATAGCCCTTAACTACTCCGTAGGTCTTACCGTCCTTTTCGGTCACTTTTTCCGCGGTGAACTTGTCGCCGGTTTTGAGTCCTGTAAAGTTTTTGACGAACTCTCCTTCGGACTTATCAACGGTATCAAGCTTGGAGCTTACCAGAGCGCCGCTTTCGTCAAAGGTATTTACAACCTGCTTGACATGCGCAACGTAGCTGTGCTTTACACTGATATCTGCGCCGTCTCTGTCATCGACCTTTGAGGTGGAGAAGTAGTAAAGATTTACGGTATTCCCGTTTTCAGCTACCCTGCCGCTAAGAGGATCGGAGCTATAATCTCCGTATTTTTCCATAAAGGTGTAGCCTTCCCTGGCGACCTTATCAACAGTATAGCTTTCTCCGACATACTTTCCGGAAATGGTTGCAGTTACAGGATCGCCGTTCTGAGCGACAGTCTCTTTGACCTCGGTACCGATAACAACACCGTTCTCATCTGTTACGGGAACCGTAGTTTCGGTAATGTCATAGTAGTAATGATTTACAGTGACATCTGCCTTTGCGGGTTCAATGCGCTTGGAGTAGTAGAGCTCGACTACGTTCTTTTCCGGGTCACTGTCTACAGTGTACGGATTGAGGAGCTTGTTCGCATTTCCCGGGTCCGAAGTAAAACCATTGGGCACTTCTATCGGAGTGAAAGATTCACCGACATGCTTTTCCACAGAGACCGTGGTGGGATCAGGGGTCTCAATTTCTTCAGATTTTACGCCGTTTTCATTAACTGTTACAGTAGTTGTGGTGTAATAATGCTTTACCGTGAAGTTGGTCTTGGCGGGTTCCTCAGCATCCTTCTCAAAGTAGAGAACGATCTTATTTTCCCCGGGGACCAGAGTTATGGTGTTGTTACCATCAGAATATGCGTAACCTTCATATCCTTCGATAGGCTGAAGCGTGGTTGCTGTGTAGGTTTCGGTAGCTTTCTTTTTTTCAGGGCCTTCAACAGGGATCTCTTCGCTTATAACGTCCTCTGTCTCGTATTTGCCGTACACGACTTTCTTATCGTGGAGTGTGTAAACATGATATACTGTGACAGTTGCGGGCTTGCGATTATCAACGGTCGCCTCGTAGTTGAAGGTAATCACGTTCTCATTTTCGTCTGCTTCTGCGGTGATACTTGCAGCGGTGGAACCATCTTCAACAAATGTGTAGCTTACGCCGTTATAACCGGTGTAATCGCTTGCTGTCTTTGCGAAAGTATCTCCAACCTGAAGATCTTTCGTTTCGGTGACTGTAACAGGATCGGCCGTGGTAGACTTGCCGTCTTCGGAGATTGTGGTAAGCGTGTAGTTTCTGACAAATGTCGCTTTAGTTGCCTCACGGGCATAGAAAATATTGATTACGTTCTTTGCGCTGTCAAGATCTACGGTAATGCTTTTGGGATCAGCCTTTTCAAAGACATAGTTGTTGTCAGCATACTTATCAGCATATCCTTCGGGAGCACTTACGGTGCTGCCTGCGGTTGCGGTCCCCTTCTGGGTGTCAGCACTTACGAGAGTGTAATTTGCAAGGTCGCCTTTGGTGGCAGTTCCCTGCTGATAGTAGTTAATGGTGTAATCTCTGACAGCTTCTTTCCAAGTGCCCTTGATCTCAACATTTTCGGAGGGCATCGTGAAATCTTCAGTTTTATCCCATCCGGAGAATTCGTACTTGAGTCCGTTGACAGTGACAACATCGTCTTTCTTGAAGGCGGTGTCAGCCTTAACGTCAACGCCGGGGAGGTATACAGCCTTTGCCGGGACAACTGCAGCTGTCTGACCTTCGGGAAGACCGGTCCAGGAATAAGTTACGGAGTATGCGTTGACAACGATCTCGGGGGATTCGGTCAGGTTGATCAGATTAGTGGTAGTGGTGCCGTCTTCGCTGGTCTTGGAAATGAGAGCGAAGTCCTCTGCGTTGGTGGGAACAAGGTTTGCGCCTTCCTTCCAGTCAGCAGTAGGATCGACCTTGATCTTGAAGGTTACGACCAGCTTAGTGCCCTGAACATTATCAATAACGACGTTTTCGTCGCTGATGTAATCAAAACCGGTGACAGAGATCAGTTTCTCATCGGCGTCATAGCTGACTTTTGTTTCTTTAGAAGCATCCGCAAGAGTGGTGCTCCAGCCGTTTTCGGTCATCTTTACAGTCTTGACGATGGTGTCTTCAAGAGTGCCTGCAAAATCTACGTAGCCGGAAAGCTTGTCTACCAGTTCAGAGCTTTCATCAGCCTGAGCAACAGTACCGATGGAGTTCTCAGCAATGGTAGTGAAGATGGAGTCAAAACCGTTGTCAGAGGTTACAAGGCTGCTGTAACTGTCTGAGGCCTTTTTTCCTGCATTCGCTGTATTTAAATCATGATTTGTGCCGGAAAAACAATTGCCGTTAGCGTTAGGGTAATTAGAAGATATTACATTAATAAATGTTTCGGCAGCTGCAGCATCTCCGGAGAATGCGCCTACAGTATAAACAGTCGCACCATTTTGTTTTGCCTTGTATCCGTCCTTGACAGCGTCATTGGCAACCTCATTTTCAAAACCGTTGGAGCTAGTGGGAGATCCGTCAGTAAACACGATTATGATCTTATCGCTGTCGGGCTTGTCTGTTTTGGCCTTATTAAGAAGGGTATTTGCGTGATGAAGACCGTAATCCACATGAGTTGCACCGGCTGCTGTAAAAGCGCTTACAGCCGTCTTGAGATCGGCGCTGCCGGTAGAAGCAACTGTAAAGTCCTTTACGATCTGGCTCTTATTATAATTTTTGCTATCAAAGTCATTTCCGATTGTTTCGGAACTGCCCATAGCAAACTTGACAAGAGAGATCCTGTGTTCAACGTCGAAGGCTGTTGCATCATTTGCAACATAGTCGATAAACTTGTTTACTGCATCCTGCAGTAAGGCAAGTTTTGTATTGGAGGTAGACTTGGTTGTCTTTTTATAAAGTATGCCAGTCCAGATAGTAGTATCGTACGCTATTTTTTCTGTCGGCCTAACAGTTGTTGTACCGGTTCCTGAAAGATAATAGGTCACTCCGTTCTTTGTGTAATAAAGATAAAATGCCTGGTCTCTTACTCCCAAAGAGGCGACATCCAGTCGGTAAACGCGGCAATACTCATCTCCGTCCTTGATATAATACTCTTTGTTTCTGAGATCGGTCCATGAATAAGACTGATCCTTACGAGCCACGTATTTAATGGTTGTTGTAGTCAGTGAGTCTTTCATAGAGCCGGAAACATCCAGCACCAGAATAAAGTCTACGGGCTTATGAGTTGTGGTAACAGTGCTTGTACCGGTAGCATAAGCCTCAAGGGTGAGGTCATAAGTGCCGTCCTCATTCATGTCAGAAACGGACTTGGTGATATGAAGAGCGCTGGGATCATCAGCCGCAGTGGAAACAGACTTGACAGGGTCGTCTATGGTTCCCGTTGCGTATGAAGTCAGGCTCATCCCGCCCATCACCATGCTGAACGCAAGGATCAGGGAGAGGAGTCTCTTCCATTTGGTGTAACTTTTAGACATCGTTTTCTTCCTTCCTTTCATAGGTTGAAAACACGGCAACCGGACGAGCTGGCACCCTTAGGTACTTAAGCTTCCGGGCTTTGTGTCCCGTCCTTTCAGACGGTTTACCGTTTAATAGAAATAATAATAGGAAAAATATTTAAAACTTAATGTTTTAACCGAGATTGATTAAGATGCCATGCAGGCGCTGTTCATCAGATAGATGAGCTCGAGAACGCTGCGGAAGGATTCCTCCGCTTTGCCCTCCAGCCAGGTAACAGAGCCCTGCCAGCTGGCGTTCTGCCTGAAAAGGATCTTAATGCTGAAGGTTGCAAGCTGGCCGCGCTCTGAAATTGCGGAGCTGCGGATGTCACCAGCTGCGTCTGTATTCCTTGTAAAGCTTCTGATGCTGCATCCCTGCTGGACATTGCCCATTTCGTTGAGCAGGCCGTCAATGCCGAGTATCAGATCCAGAAGACCGGTGAAGTCCTGGCCGCCTGTAAGATACGGGTTATAAAAGCTTCCGCTCATTATATTTCCGTCCAGTTTATCTATGCAGACAGTAAAATATCTATATTCATTTCCGCGTATGCGTTCTGCCATAAACGGTATTCCTCCATACATATTGGTTCAATTTACACAGTTATTTTAAACGTCGGGAGTTACATTTCCGGTTACATTTTCAGCTTACTTGTTCATTTTTTAAAAAATAGCAAAAATTTTTTCGGTAAAAAAAAATCATCGGCTTTATGCTTTCCGATGATAGTGTCTGGCTTATAGTGGCTGGGTCATGATATTTTCAAGCTGTCTGCGGATAAGCTCTGTATCGCAGGAGGTGTCTGACCTGTCAAATGTTACAAGAAGATTATATCCCTGCAATATTCCGATGCTCGCATACAGATCCAGCTTGAAGAGAAACCAGCGGTCATTGCTTTCTCTGTCGATCCAGCCGTGATGTTCCACATAAATGAGCTTGCCGTCTTCGCGGGCAATGATCAGGTCCGGCGATATCTCGCGGCCGTCGATAAGGACTGTTGAATCATAACGGTAGCGCAGCCCCATGTCGTCTGCCAGATCAAGGAGCATTGCTTCTCCCTTTGAACGGCAGCATATTCCGCGTCTGCTGCGATGGGTTTTGTTTCGGAGTTCTTTTGTGTTTTCGCAATACAACGCAGCAGCCCACTCTTCCGGGGTTTCGTCCTCCAGGGTGAGTCTGGCCCGTTCAGGGAAAACGTACGGGTCACGCGAAGGGTTCGGCCAATCCGGCCGCCTTGCGTTCGGATCGATAACGCGGCTGTAATCAAGTTTGTCAAAGCCCTTCGGAAGGGCGGCCATTACCGAGCTCGGATCTTCCGGCAGAAGACGTTGGGCAATTCCGGCAAAAATCTTATTGTTATGCTCTTTGCGGCGCTTAAGCTCTGTCCGGTATTGCTTATTTGCCAGCTTGTAGATGATCTGCTCCCTGCCGGTTATTCTTTTCCTTTTATACTTGCCGTTTTCGTGAGTAACGCGAAAATATACAGGCTTTCCCTTTTCGGCAGTAACCATAAGTTTCCCGTATATCGCATCTTTAAGCGATCGGCTCAGTATCCTCAGCTGCTCTGTATGAACTGCATAAAGACTGTTGAAGGCATCTGTCTCCGTTGTAAATCTATCCATATCTGTTTCCTTACCTCACTGCATCACAGCGCATTGAAAATGCTGATTTTTATGAGAAGGCTAACGCAAGAGTCCGATGAAAACTGCCCGCAAATATCGTTGGCTTTGCGCATCAATGCTTCCATAGCCTTGCAGAAAGAATGGCGCAAAGATCTTGAGCATACACTCTGCAAGGATCTTTGTCATGCACTCTGCAAAAGTCTTGAGCATACACGATGCAAAGACCTTGGCATGCACTCTGCAAAAGTCTTGAGCTTACACGATGCAAAGACCTTGGCATACTTGCTGTAAAGAATCTTGGGCATACACTCTGCAAAGATTATTGAGCATGCACTCTTCAAAAGTCTTGAGCATACACGATGCAAAGATCATTGGGGCACAGACGCCGTCCTCTTAATGATTCACGGGGAAAGATACTCCGCTGAACCTGTCATTTTTGTTCAGCTCCAGCAAAATGGAACATTGAGGAGTATTTTCTTGTTTTACGTCATGTAAATCGAACTCTTCCTCAAAGTAAAAAGGGCGTCAGGCTGATTTTCTTACCAGTAGGAGAAGTTTTCCGCAGATGTTTCTCATATCTATTACCATATATTACCTCTTGCGGGTATTATTGTCAATAATTGTCAGTAGAAATTCACCCTGATACCCATAACCGCATGACAGAAACGTACAAAAGCACATCAAATGTTCCAATTTCATGGAGCTGGTTTTCAGAGGCATGACGCAACAATTCGAATCGCATAAAAATGTCACAAAACTCCCATATATTAGATGCGAGCGTTTTCTTGCTGCAGTAATGCTTATTGTCCTACGGGGATATATAGACGCAAAGGGTATCAATAAGCTGCAAAAAAAACAGCACCGATACAACAGTGCTGTCTTATGATCGCGCGCATCCGTGTTCCGGATGTTTCATGTTTTATGGTTTATTTCCGAAGGTACTTTTTCAGCGCTTCTATGTTTTATTTCTGCAGATACTTTTTCAATGCTTCCGCCTTGTCTGTGCGTTCCCAGGTGAAGTCGGCATCTTCGCGGCCGAAGTGGCCGTAAGCTGCGGTCTTGCGGTAAATGGGACGGCGCAGATCGAGAGTCTTTATAATCGCGGCGGGACGGAAGTCGAAGTTTTCTGCAACGATCTCGGAGAGGCGGCCATCGGAAAGCTTACCGGTGCCGAAGCTGTCAACGAGAATGGAAACGGGCTCTGCAATGCCTATGGCGTAAGCCAGTTCGATTTCACACTTGTCTGCCAGGCCTGCGGCAACGATGTTCTTTGCTGCATAGCGGGCTGCGTAGCAGGCGGAACGGTCGACCTTTGTGGGGTCCTTGCCGGAGAAGCATCCGCCGCCGTGGCGAGCGTATCCGCCGTAGGTATCAACGATGATTTTGCGGCCGGTGAGACCGGAGTCGCCGTGGGGACCGCCGATAACGAAACGGCCGGTGGGGTTGACGTAGTACTTGGTCTTATCGTCCAGCAGCTCTGCGGGAATGATGGGCTTGATGACGTGCTCGATAATGTCAGCCTTGATCTGCTCCTGAGTTACATCCGGTTCGTGCTGAGCGGAAACCAGAACGGTATCAACGCGGACGACCTTGCCTTCTTCGTCGTATTCAACGGTGACCTGAGTCTTGCCGTCGGGACGGAGATAATCAAGAGTGCCGTCCTTGCGGACCTGAGCAAGGCGGTATGCCAGCTTGTGTGCTAGGGAGATGGGCATGGGCATAAGTTCGGGAGTTTCATTGCAGGCGAAACCGAACATGATGCCCTGGTCGCCGGCGCCGCCGACTTCTTCGTTGGTACCCATGGCGATGTCAGGGCTCTGCTGATGAAGAGCAACGTTGACGCCGCAGGAGAAGCCGTCGAAACCGAACTTTCCGCGGTTGTAGCCGATGTCCATAATGACGTCGCGGGCAAGCTGCTGAACATCAATGTAACCTTCGGTGGTCATTTCACCGATGACGTTTACCATACCGGTTGTAACGGTAGTCTCTGCAGCTACGCGGCTGAGAGGATCCTGTCGAAGAGCTTCGTCCAGGATAGCGTCTGAGATCTGGTCGCAGATTTTATCGGGATGACCCTCTGTGACCGATTCTGAAGTAAAAAGTCTGTGTGCCATTATTTTGTCCTTTCCGAGCTCATAAGTAAGAAAAAACCTCTTCAAAAGAAGAGGTTGAATTTCATCTTTCCTCATCTTTCTCTTTCGAGTAGGATTTAGCACCTTGATCTAACAGGTTGCCGGGCTTCGCAGGGCCTATTCCCTCAGCCGCTCTTGATGAGCTCATTAAATTAGCAGGGATAATATATTACTGATAAGGACTTTTGTCAACTGTTTTATTCTTTTTCCAGATGAGCAAAATAGTTGCATTTCATCAGTTTCCAGGCAATGTCCAGCCAGCGGATTGATTCCGCAGAAGGAGTATCGCTATAGGTGCCGTTATAGTACGCGCCGGAGCGGAAAACCGCAACGCCGGTGGTGCCGCCGAAGGAGTCGTAAGGGGCAAAAGCGTCGCAGCCGGGATACCAGGCGTAATTGACGTCAAGCCCGAAAAGATTGGCCATAGTCGGAGCGATATCCGCAGTAGAAGTAACGCGGCTGATCTTCTGCGCCTCCAGCTTGGGTGAGTAAATGAAGAAGGGAGTTCTGCAGATCAGATCCATGTTTTCCGCGCCTTTGAGCTTCATGACCAGGTTGGTATCGGTCATGTACTTGCCGTAGTGATCGGTGAAAAAGACCAGAGCGGTATTCTTATCCAGACCGGAAGCTTCAAGCTCGGCAACCAGATTGCCCACAAACTCATCGGTCTCCATTGCGTGAGCAATGGCCAGGGTATATTCGCTGTCCTGAAGGGCTTCCGCCGGCGCGATCTTTGCGGCAGCATCCCTTGCGGCATCAATGTGGCGGTCTGAGATGCCCGCAAGTTCTTCGGTATACGGACCGTGACCGGAGTAGGTCAGAATGAAGGTAAAGAAGGGATCCCCTTCCGTCATCTTGGCAAAACCGCGAGTCAGCTGACTGTCCAGCTCGTAGTCGTCCATGCCGATGTTGGGCCAGTAATTGTAGCTTTCGTAACCGAGATTCAGATGTATCTTTCCGCGGTTGTAGATGGACGGGTCGGCGCTATGGAAGGACTTTGCCTTATATCCCTTTGCGGAAAAAAGCTTGGCAAGGGACGTGGAAAAGTCGCTGTTCTGGTAGCTCTTGGTGTCTAAGCCCGCCGAAGGCGGTATCTGACCGGTGTTTGCGATGAACTCTGTGTTGAAGGTTGCTGCGCTTATATAAAGAGTTGAGTAGTGGTCGGTAAAGTCCACGCTCTTCTGCTGAAGGGCGTAGAGATTAGGCATGTATTCTTCTGTGAGCATCCATGTATCAATGGATTCAAGAAGAACGAAGATGCAATTCTCCCCTTCTAAAGCTCCGCTCATTTCGTTGACTTCGTGGTTTGCCTTGGGGGAACTTGCCATATACTCGTCAAGTTCCTTGTAATTTTCTGCATTCTGCAGGCTGTCGCCCAGACCGGTGGTAACGGAAAAGCTTCTCCAAAGATACTGGTAGATGCCGCAGAGGTGGAGGCTGCGGTTGACGTCGCTCATGTCCTGATAGACGTCTGCGTCGGAGACGGAGCCGTTGACGGTCCAGGACATGGTGTCCTTGACCTCGCTCATGTATCCACGGTGCTGAATGGTGATGCCTCCAAGACCGACGGCCATTGCCAGCAGGCCGATGCCCAGCTGTTTTGCGCTCCACTTCTTTCCTTCGGGATTATGGTGCCAGGCGGAAATGAGTATGATGCCGATGACCGCGGCGGCGCAGGCAGCCAGCAAGCCCTTGCGTATGACCAGGTAAGTAATGCTGAAGAATTTAGCCCCGTCACCTGCGTAATAAAGGTCGGAAATAGCGAAGAAATTGCCGAAGAGGTGATGCATTACGCCGTGGGTCAGGCAGATCAGTACATTGAAGATCACCACCACAGGCATGTATATTTTCCTGGCCTTTACGGGCAGGGCACAGGCTATGCCTGTGAGCAATGCAGCCCAGCCCAAAGTGAAGAGCAAAGGCGCTGTGCCGTTCATTTCAAGGGATTCGGCAGTCTGGTAGAAGTACCGGAAGGCCAGATCCAGCATTACGAGTATGACAAAGAAAAGTGGCAGAGCCAGCTTTCCTATGAGATTTTTCAGTTTTTCAATTTTTGTTGATTTCATTGATTTACGTTATTTTTCTTGCACAGATGCTCTATGCAGCAGCCTTCACACTGGGGATTTCTGGCGCTGCAGACTCTTCTGCCGTGCCAGATAAGAGCGTGGTGAGTCCTTGTCCAGTTTTCTTCGGGAATGACCTTCATGAGGGCCAGTTCGGTTTTAAGGGCGTCCGGTTCGTCCACAAGGCCGATGCGGTTGGCCAGACGAAAAACGTGAGTGTCAACGGCTATCCTCTGCTGACCGAAGCCTTCTGCAAGGACTACGTTGGCAGTTTTGCGTCCCACGCCGGGCAGCTCCACCAGCTTATCGTAATCGCCGGGAACCTCGCCGCCGTACTTTTCCACCAGGGCCTTGGCAAGTTTTGAAACGTTGGCGGACTTGGTCTTGTACATGCCTATGCTGTGGATCTTTTCCGCTATTTCCGCAGGATCCAGGTTAGCCATGGACTGAGCGTCGGGGGCAATTTCAAAGAGAGCCGGCGTGACCCTGTTGACGCTGACGTCAGTTGTCTGGGCCGAAAGGACTACGCTGACAACCAGCTGAAACATATTGCCGTAGTGAAGAGCGCAGCCTTCCTCCGGGTAGGCGGCAAGAAGAGCATCTTTAACTTCCAGGCATTTTTGCTTTGATAATTTAGACATATTTTATTCCAGTTCGGGGAAGCCAAGCTGTCTAAGGGCTTCAAAGAGGACTATGGCTACGGAATTAGAGAGATTGAAGGAGCGGAGACGGGTGTCGGCGCTCATGGGGATCCTTATCGCCTGCTCCTGATGGGCGGCAATAAAAGGTCTTGGGAGGCCTGCAGTCTCCTTGCCGAAGAGTATCATGTCCTCGTCCTGATACTTGACGTCGGTGTAAAGCTGCTGTCCCTTCGTAGTGGACAGCCACATGCGGCGGCCCTTGTATTTTTCAAGAAATTCATCAAAGCTCTCGTGGACCTCCACTGTAACGTAGGGCCAGTAATCCAGACCGGCACGCTTTAAAGTGCGGTCGTCAATGGAAAACCCCAGAGGCTTGACCAGATGAAGTACACAGCCGGTAGCTGCGCAGGTTCTTGAAATATTGCCGGTATTTGGAGGAATCTCAGGTTCCACCAGAACTACGTGAAGTGCCATTTATATCTCCTGATTCGTAATATCCGCAAACTTCAGCGGAATGATCTGCGCCAGGACCTCTGCAGGTAATTCTACCTGATAGCCTATTCTGCCGGCGCTGAAAATAATAGTGTCATAAAGCTGGGCGGTCTCGTCCAGGACGGTGGGGAAAAGCTTCTTCATGCCAATGGGCGAGCATCCTCCGTGAATGTAGCCGGTGAGAGGCAGAAGTTCCCTGGACTTGATCATTTCAATGTTCTTTTCACCCACAGCTGCTGCAGCCTTTTTCAGGTCAAGCTCTTCTGCTACGGGGATCACGAAAACATAGTTCTGCTTTGAACGCCCCACAGTGACCAGAGTTTTGAAGACGTGGTCCGGATCCTGGCCCAGGGCGGCAGCGACATCCACGCCGCTGATAGCCTCTGTGTCGCCGTAATAGTAACTGTTGTACGCGACCTTCTTCTGATCAAGAATTCTCATTACGTTGGTTTTTTCTTCGCTTTTTTTCATGACACATTTTCGCCCGTAAAAAGGTATGCTATAATGAGTGAAATTATCCCACTAATAATACAACAAATGGACAGAGTAATAAAGAAAGAAAACACAATTCGCTATGCGGCCTTCATATTGATCCAGAGTGTGGTCTACGGTTTCGGCAACCCTCTGACCAAGGTGGCGTACAGGACTCTTACGCCCTTCTGGCTTCTGTCTGTGCGCTTTCTTCTGGCATTTGCCCTTTTCTGGATATTCAAACGTCAAAGCATTAAGTCTCTCCTTAGGCCTTCCGAAATGAAACTCTGGCTGCCTTCGGCTCTCTGCGGATCTGCAGCCTACATTTCCATCAACATGGCCTTAAACCTGACCTCGGCAACCAACGTTGGTTTTCTTATGTCTCTGCCGGTGCTTTTCGCACCGATCCTGGAAAGCGTCGTTAAGAAACGCAAATACCAACTGCGTCACCTCCCCCTCCAGTTCCTGGCAGTTGTGGGACTGTACATGCTCTGCTGCAATGGCGGTTCCTTCACTTTCAGGACGGGAGACCTTCTGGCCCTCCTCAGCGCCATTTTCCTTGCAGGCATGCTGGTCTTTGGGGAGTCTGCCGTTTCAAAGCTTGACCCGGTCGCCTTTACAGCCTGTCAGGCTGGTACAACGGCAGTATGCAGCCTTGTCCTCGCCCTGCTCTTCGAGGACTCCGCTGTGCTGAAAAGAGCAGATCTTCCGGCCTGGCTGGTGGTCGTATATCTGGCCGTGACCTGCACGATCCTGGCCTATCTTATGCAGAACATTGCCATACGCCACTTGAGCTCCCGCAGCGTTTCCATGCTGCAGTGCACCCAGCCCATACTGACTGCGGCAGCGTCCTTCCTGCTTCTCCGCGAAACTCTGTCCACCATAGGACTCATAGGAGCAGCGGTCATAATCGTCGCCGTACTGCTGGATACAATTCAACAATAATCATCCAACCGTCAGCGTGATCTTAGCTCGGAGGAAAAGAAAAATATAAGAAATTCAACACATTTAGGTGATGGAGCCCAAAACCAGGCCTAATGCCTAAAATAATGGCCCATATTAACATATCTTTTGCAAATATCGCGTTTGATGTGTGGCACATACACTTTTCGTTGAATAATATACATTCAAGGACATTGAGACTGAATAAAATACAGCATGCACAATCAGCGCAGATCTGCAAATAGTTTTTTTAGGGGAATTGCCGTCCTAAAGACCTTTTCGCCTAAAAGCCTGCTAAAACATCAAAATTCCCGGGAACAATGAATTTAAAAACAAAAGTCTCCGCAACCACCATACGGAGACTTTTGTTTATATGCCATCTGTGAGGGGCTTATACTTTCCAGTATTCAGCCTTATTGACCTCGTCTACGATGGCGCGAACGGAGACATTCTCTTCACCAAGTATCATGGACAGGAGTTTTTCCTGACCTTCGGCTGCAAACATAGGTCCGGTAATACGGCGGAACTTGTCGGCAAGCCAGTCATTCTGGATATTTTCGTAAGCTTCTCCTCTGGGTTCGCAGTCTGCGGAGGTGAAGCTGCGGCCGTCCTTAAGAGTGATCTCTGCTCTGCAGATCCTGTGAGCGGGGAATTTTGCCTCTAATTCATCGTCAACGACGAAGGAGAGACGCTTCATCATAGCCAGAATTTCGGGATTTGTGAAATATTCCTTCTGGAGCTGGAGCCAGCCGAAATCGCCGAGAACTATGGAAGCTGCAACAGGATATGCAATGTTGTACTGAGCTTCGTCAACAGTCTTGGGGATGATCTTGGAAAGCTTGGTAGCCCTTTCACAGGTCTTGATCGTTACACTTTCAATATCGTCCTTGGTAAATCCGTATTCCTTCATAAGTTCCAGGCAGGAATCAATTGCCGGATGACCCCATCTGCAGCAGGTGTAAGGCTTGAAATAAAGGTCCATGACCAGATATTTTTCACCTATGCCGTCCAGATAATGCTTGTAGGCCTCACCTTCAAGACAGTTCTTGTTCCCTTCAAATCCGCAGTCATCTTCTTCCAAAGCAAGGCATCCGACCATGACGCCGAAGGGAACACCGTCTTTGTTCATGGAGGGGTATTCAACACTTCTGCCGCCGGGAATGATTGGAGCGTTGAAATCAGCAATGGAAAGTGCGTTATTCAGCTTTTCCTTGCTGTATCCCAGAATCTTTCCGACGCCGCCGACAATGCCCATGGGACCGAAGGTACCTGTGCTGTGGGGATTCTGATAGTAGTCCATAATGGCCTGACCGCCTCTGATGCATGCTTCATAGGCACAGTTGAGAGCGTTGAGGAACTCATTTCTGGAAATATTCATTTCGTATGCCTTGGCAAGGACAGGGCCGATGACCGCAGTACCGGGATGGGCGCGGATAAGGTTGTGACCGTCATCGATATCATAGGCATTGGAAGAGTGGCCCATTGCTGTTGCCGCTCCGAGGAAATTAAAGGTCTTGTCGCTTCCGACAACGGGGATATCGCCTTTGCCGAAAACCTTCTCTGCAAGTTTAAGGCCTACCTCAAACTGATTGCTGCGAGCGCCGGTCACAAGAGCGCCCATAAGGTCCACGAAGCATCCCTTCAGACGTTCCCGGACTTCTTCGGGAAGCTTCTCCCAGCTGGAATCTACAATGAAATTTTCAAGTCTGTAGTCTGTTTCAAAACGCATGGTTTTCTCCTAATCATGTATGTATTTTTTCGTAATATGGCGCGTTGAAAATGCGCACAGCATTGCGCCGTAACGAAGTCTGAATTCAATAATGTCACCGGGAACAAACTTGTGAGAAGACGCTGTGGTATCAAGCACAACGTGGTCGCTGCTTCCGCCGATGACCTTGACTCCGTCGGCCATGGGAACCAGGTTCATGGCGTCGGCTATATCCTGGCTGCCGACGGCAACTATGGTTCTGACGGTAGGACCGCTTTCGCCGAAGGTGAGAGTCTCACCTTTCCAGTTCTTACCTATGTGGCCCGCAGCCACACCGGGCTTTTCTTTGCTTTCCACGACCATTGCCTTAAGGCAGACTGTATCTTCGCGCATTTCAGGGATATCAACGCATCTGTTGATACGCATATTGTACGGGTTGGCAATGTAGCCTCCCACTCTTGCGTGACTGATCTCCGCAGGATAGGTTTTACCCTGACTGATCCGGATGAAGGATGAAGAACTGCATGCGGATACGATCTCAAGCTTGTGGCCAACTGTCTTCTCGACCCTTCTGGAACCTTCCGCAACCATTTCCAGGTTTTCGTCATCAGGCAGAACACCGCTCTGGCAGCCGTAATTTGTCCCGACACCGGCAACGGTAATGCGGGGAAGGCTTTCGGCATAAGAAGCTAGGGCAGTCAAGTCGTCAAAAGTCACGACGCCCTCACGTCGGTCACCGATATCCAGCATGAGGACCACCTTATGATCTTTGTTCAGTTTAACACATGAATCGCTGAGGGCTTTGATCACTTCAGCCTCGGAATTAAGGCTGTAATCGGCATATTCAACAACTTCATCTGCTTCACAGATCATGGGAATGCGCAGAAGCAGGGTGGGGACTCCGGGGAACCAGCCCTTAATGTCTTTGAGGTGGACAACACGTGACGAAGCAAGCTGAGAGCATCCTCCGTCCAGATAAGCCTGACAGATCTCTTTTGCCCCATCTGAGAATTTAATCACTCCGGCGGTCTTTACTCCGTGTTTTGCAAGAGCATGGCAGACAACGCGGGAGTTATTTGCGATAGCGTCTGTATTTATTTCAATTACGGGATATTTCTCGTTCATAGTATTCAAAAATAAGGCTCCAAATAAAGTTTTCGGCGACTGCATTGTCCGTCGAAAGAAGGAGAACACAGCCGCCGTGTTGTTGATGGAGATTAAAGCTTAATGAAGTTTGTGCTCTTGGTAGTGGTGGCAGCAGGTGCAGGATCAAGACGCCTGTCTGCAATACCGAGAATATCTTCGGGCTTGATCCAGGGTCTGCCCTGAATACCGGAAGTTTCTTCGTGGGTGAGGTATCCCTTATAAGTGGTAAGGCTGCGTCTGATGAAGCCATCTCTTACGCATGCTTCTGCAAGACCGTTGTTCATGATATTGAGGAGCAGGGGGAGAGTTTCTGCAGCGAGGGAAACGGAAGTGGAACGTGCAACAGCGCCGGGGATGTTGCTTACACAATAGTGGACAACGCCGTTGACAACATATCTGGGATTATCGTGGTGAGTCTCATGGCTGGATTCGATGCAGCCGGGGTCATCGTTGGAGATGTCGACGAGAACGGAACCGGGTTCCATGGTCTTGAGCATTTCCTTGGTGATGAGGAAGTCCTTACGCTGCTTCGGCCACTTGACGCAGTTGATTACCAGGTCCATCTGGGGCAGAACGGAAGCGATGGTCTGCTGGTTGCAGAACATGGTGTTGATCTTGCTGCCATATTCCTTGCCGACCTGACGGAGGATACCGACGTTGATGTCCATAACGGTAACGTTAGCACCAAGCTGATGGAGGACCCAGAGAGCACCCTGTCCAACAGTGCCTGCGCCCATGATCAGAGCGTTGATTCCGGGAGCGCCTGCAAAGCCGCCTACGAACTTGCCCTTGCCGCCGTTGATGGTCAGAAGAGATTCAAGTCCGAAGAGAGCGCCCTGCTTACCGGCTGCTTCGCAGTTGGGGGAACCGTAACGGTGAGAATCTTCTGCGGTGATAGCGATGCACTTGCTGTCCAGCAGAGCCTGAACTTCTTCAGGATGTCCTGCGGGATGGACGCAGCAGTAGATCATCTGATTTTCTCTGGGCTTCTTGAATTCGCTGGGTTCGATTTCCTTGACCTTAGCAACGAAATCGCACTTTTCCCAGATCTCATCTGCGGTTGCGATGATAGCGCCCTGTTCTGCGTACTGTTCGGTAGTGAAACCGGAACCGAGACCGCAGTCCTTTTCTGCATAAACGGTATGACCTGCAGCAATAATTGATGCAACTTCAATAGGAGTGCAAATAACTCTGTTTTCGCCTTCCTTAATGTCCTTTAAAATACCAAAAATCATTTGTAAGCTTCCTCCTTGTATAGTTCGTGCTTAATGATGGTAACCTTATTTTATGTGACCGCATTGCCATTGTAAAATACCGAAAACGGGAATATAATATTCAGCGAGCACTATAATAAGAGGTTTTACTATGACAAATTTGGAAATACAGGCCTTTCTTGCGATCTGTAAGCTGAAAAACATATCAAAGGCGGCAGAAGAACTGTTTATCAGCCAGTCTTCTTTAAGTGCCAGACTCAAGACTCTCGAAGACGAACTGGGATACACTCTGATTCTGAGAAATAAGGGTGCGAGGGAGATTGCCCTTACCCCCCAGGGCCAGACTTTCTACACTTTGGCCCTGCAGCACCAGGAAATCGAGAGGAAAATGAAAAATATCGGCAAAACCGATATTACCGACGAATTGAAGGTTTCCGTTCTTGACAGCCTGGGCAATTACATGTTTACCCATATTTTTGAAGTATTTACCAGGAAATATCCGAATATAAAGCTGACCATCCAGGATATGGAGGCTGAAATGGCGTCCATCAACATAATCTGCGGCAGAACGGACGTTGCCTTTTCCAATGCCGACATCCAGACAGAGCAGATAATCTCAACGCCCTTCCTGGCAGAGCCTTACGCCATAGTTACCGCTCTTAGCTCTGATCTGCCCGATGTTGTCGCCTTTGACGACCTGCCCATGGACGGAGAGGTCTACACCAGCTGGTCCGTCGCCTATAAATATTGGCACAGAGATACCTTCGGGACTGACTACATTCCGCGCATTGAGCTGGACCTTATGGGACAGTTCGGCCTTTTCGCCTCTGAACCGGGACGCTGGGCCATTATTCCGGAGAGTATTGCTGACAATATAACCGTGACTTACCCCCTGCGCAAATGCAAACCCGGCTTCACGGTCCCCGACCGCGTCATCAATGTTCTCCAGGACCGCGATAAAACAAAAGCACCCAACGTAGTTATCTTTCTCGATACTGTACGTCAGGTGCTCAGTGAAACGGTTCCGGGAGTGCGTCTGCTCTAAAAGCCTATTCGTAGACCTTGTCAAGTTCTATAAGGCTGAGAGCATATACCAAGGCTCCGAAAATAAGGCGGTCCACATGGACGAATTCGTCCGCATTGTGGGCATTGCCGCCTGCGGAAAGCCCAAAGGCGTAACCGCGGGTAAAGTGGCGGGCATAAGTTCCGCCCGAAAGTGTAAAGTTCTGTTTCTTCTCGCGTCCGAATTCAGGAGCAAGGCTGTTATAAACAGCGGCACAGGCAGCTGCGCCGGGTTCATTGGGATCAGAATACTTTGACGGATTTATTTCATCCGGCCTTATATCAAGACCTGCATTCCCGCAGGTCTTTTTGATTTTCGCAAGAAGTTCCTCGCCGGTCTCAGACATGGGGTGGCGTATATCACAGCCGAGGCTGATAACACACTTGTCAAGGTTCAGGACTGTTCCCGCAAAATGCAAGTTGCCGACAACATCGTCGCAGCACTTGATGCCAAGTATTTCGCCGGTATCGTCCCTGCACACGTCGGCAATAAAGCGCAGCTGAGGAGCAGCGCCATCCTTGAAGATACCGGCATTGTCCAATGCGTCAATGAGCTTTGCATAGGGATTATCTGCTCCCAATGCCCTGGCACTGTGGCCGCCTTTACCTCTTGCGGTGACAGTAACGACATCGCCGTCAAGGTCAATATCCACGTCCTCCAGCTTTTTCAAGGCGTCGCCATTGAGCTGTGAAAAGCGCAGCACAGCCTTTGCTTCTGTTGGGAAGAGATTAAGAGCGCTCCCGCCGCCGATACTCATAAGGCCCTTTTGGGAAAGGGGAGCTTCCATAAAGAAACGGAGCACGCCTTTCTCGGCGTATCCTACAGCAAAATCAGCATCCGGAGCAAGATTGAAGAAAGGTTCTTCGTTTTCCGCCAGCCAGGCCTTAATATCAGCCATGCCGGTTTCTTCGTTGGAGCCTGCAAATACTGCAACATTGTGTTTCAGCTCAATGCCCAGTTCCTTAAGGCAGCGAAGAGCGTATAAGGCCATGACCAGCTGCCCCTTGTTGTCGGTGGTACCGCGGCCGTATATTTTGCCATCTCTAAGCAAAGGTTCAAAGGGAGGATCAGTCCACTGACCGCCCACGGGAACCACATCTGAATGGGTCCAGATACCGAAATCCACCTTACCGGGCTTCATTGAAGCCTGACCGACCATATTCCCGAAAATGCTTGTTCCAAAGCCAAGGCGGTCTGCGATTTCCATTGATTTTTCAACGGCTATGAAGCAATCCTCACCAAAGGGATACTCAGCGGTCGCTTCGCCCTGAATGCTCGGAATCCTGACAAGAGCACAAATGTCCTCGATCATCTCATCATGATGAGACAGCAGCCAGGAGTAAATCTTGCCTTTCATTTATGAGTTCTTTCCTTTCAATGCGGGTCTGAGCACTGCAAATACAAACTTGCCGAAAAGAGAATCAATGAGTGCCGCGGCCTCTTCATCACGACCGACAAAGCCCTTACCGTCCCAGAGAAGCTGGCCCGCTCCGTCAAGAGTTGCGCTGTCAGCATAGCAGACGATGTCGCCGGGAAGCAGATCCTTTGCGGAAATGTAATTTGTGCGGAACCACTGGTTGGTGGAGGCCTGAGGCGTTACCACGCCCTTGCCGCCGAACTGCCAGAGCAGGCAGCCATCTTCAGCCGGATGCTGCGGACGGCGGGAGAGCACGTCTCCCGAAAGAGCGTCGTGGAGGAAGAAAAGACGGCCCAGATTCCAGTTGGCCTTGGGCTGTATCGCATATCCAAGAGCCTTGTAAGCATTGAAAATCGCGGTTTCTGAAGGAGTTCCGGCAGCCATTTCGTCCTTAACATCCTCGATCAGCGTCTCGGCTTCATCATCTTTCAGTCTCTTGCCAATTGCAACGGCAGGCCCTTCCACACGAAGTCCGTTGACCGTAAATACCGGCGGAAGAACCATTTCTTCATCTTCGTCCGCCACAGCAAAGAACCTGAGTTGTGCTTCTTCTCCCCCTGCAATTTCAAGTGTTTCAGAGGCACACTTGCCCGTGCTTCGTTTTCCGGGTCTATAGTCAACAGAGACCTTTACAGTCTCTACGTTATCATTTCGAATGTAAAGGGTATAATCTAGGGTCTTGCCCGGCTCGACGCCGCATCCGCCAAAGCAGCTGCTTTCAGCACGGCACACAAGCCCCTTTGCCGTTGTCATGCGGGCGATCGTCTGGGGAGTTATGTCACCGACCTGATCCAGAGGGCGGTGAATGGCAAAACACTTTCTTACGCTGCGGAAAAGATAACGCTTGTTGCTGTCGTCAGCGGTTTCGGTAAAAAAGTCTTCAATGTCAAAGGTACGGATTCCGCCGGGAGTAAAGTAGTTGCGGTTCTCGTCATACTTATAGCCGCTGTAAGTATCTTCTGCAGACGAGTAGGCGCAGTGAGTGACCTTACCGTCTCCAAGGTACATCATTATGTGACCGCCGCTCTTTCTGTACAGCCAGGTAAGAGTATCCCCGGGCTGGAGAGTTTCGCGGACCTGAGCCAGTACAGCCTGTTTTTCTTCCTCGGTTTCTTCTCCCGTGATTTCGTATTTGAAAACGCAGGGGGTCGCAAAGTCGTAGATATGCCAGGTCAGATCAGATTCCATCATATAGTCAAAGGCCTGATTGTAGCAGGCCCAGATGTATGAAGAACAGTCAAGGAAAAGATAGTGCTGAGAAGTCGCTGCCTCCGGTGCGGCAAAATCATTTCTCCTTGAGCTGGCCCTTACCACGCGGTCAAGACTGAGCTGATCGTACTGAATGTAAGGGCCTCTTTTTTCAAAGGCTTCGCAAATCGCCCTGATTGCGGCCAGCTTCTGTGACTTGTCCATAAGTTCCTCCTTTATGCGTTCTTTCCTTCCATGAGCATCTCCCTGATAACAGGCTCCATGGTTCTGGCCATATACATGAATCCAAGGTCGTTGGGATGACCTCCGTCGACCTTGGCCATGTCGATCATGTCAAGGGGGATCAGCTGATCGCCGGGTATATACCAGACATTAACGTCGCCGCGCGCGACGGCATTTTTATATGTTGCCTCAACGCATTCTTTGCGGCGCTCTTCCCAGTCCAGAAGGCGTGTCCTCGGACGGCTTGTGATCAGGATGGGCATGTCCGGATGAGCTTTTCTTACCGCAAGGAAAAGCTTTTCGTGGGTATTCTGAAGATGCGTCAGATTTGGGGCGTTGTAGTCATAATCAAGCACAAAGGCTGACATTTCAAGGCCTGCCAGATAGTCGATCATAGGATCTTCTGCCTTTGCACTGCCGGAAAAACCTAGATTAATATAATCGAAATCTATTGCGCGGGATAATATTTCCTGATAAGTATTGCCCGGTCTTGAAGCACAGCCTCCCTGCGTTATGGACGAACCGTAGAAAACCACAGGTTCGGCATAGGTATAATCCGGAGCAGCCTCAAGACTTGCTCCTTCGGGAAGGCCTATTTCCAGCCACATCAGATCAGAGTAAATGGGCATATTGACAGTAACGGTCCTCTTTTCTTTTCCGTACAGCTCGATTTTGGAAATAAAGGCATTTTCAACATTGTAAGGAGGAATGAAGGTCCCGCAATAGACCTGAGTACCGTCGGCATCCACATACATATCCAGTGACGCTGTTCCTGTCAGGGAAAAATGGGACATGCGGGCAACATTGTCCAGGACAGCTTTTACTATCACATACTGGGCGTCAGTAGTAAAACGGACTCTTCCTCCCGCCGTATTGGCATGAAGCTGAAGAACACCCCGGCTGGTTGCTTCGGCAACGTCCCGGGGAATGCGGCGGAAACGGTCTCCGTCGTAGAATACACCGTGGATTTTGAAGGGCGGTTCCAGAACGCTGCGAAAAGTAAAGCCTGTAAGGTCTATTTTCGTTTCAACGATAAAGTTCTTATCTGCAACTGTAATGTCTGCCATTGTATACTCCTGTAAATGGATGATTTATTCTGTTCTGAGCTTTAAGAGTGCCTCTGTCAATTTATCGGAAATCATCTGATGACCGGCGGGATAGGGATGGACGCCGTCGGCCAACCAGCAGTCTTCAGGGCCTTTTTCGCACAGAGCATCAAATTCCTGCTGCAGAGGGATGAACACACATCCGTACTTTTCTGCTACGCGCTTTGCAGCCTCTGCCCTGAGAGGAACTTCCCTGCTGAACAGATCCCAATGCTCCTCTGTAGCGCTGCCCTTCCTGACAAAGGGTTCCAGAATAATGATTTTTACATTGAGGTTCTGCTCTCTGGTGTACTGAACAAGTAATTCCAGATTCAGTTCTGTACGGGCCGCCTCAATTCCGGCAGGCACAGCGTCCAGTTCATGCCAGACGTCATTTACACCGACAAGTATGGTGACGATGTCCGGAGCAAGGTTAAGGGTATCAGTACGCCAACGGGCGTAAAGGTCTGCGCTGCGGTCTCCGCCTACACCTCTGTTAAAAAACTCGTATTCTCCGGGAAACCTGTAACTGAGACGAGCGGCCGTATATGCAGCATAGCCGCCGCCCATGAGCCTGTCGTAGTTTCTGCTTCTTCCCACGTCTGTAATGGAATCACCCTGAAAAACGACTCTTATTCTCTTACTTTCTGTCATTTTTTATTTCCTCGGATTCGCAATAAATCTGCCGGGGGCAGCCCCGGTAAGAGCACCGTTTTCATATACGACCACACCGCCGTTGACCACCATTTCAATGCCCTTGGGAAGCCCTGTAGGATCGGTATAGCTTCCGCCGGGTGCTATTGTATCTGCGTCAAACAGCAGCAGATCTGCATCAAAACCGGGACGAATAAGTCCTTTGGTCTTAAGCCCCAGATGGGCCGCTGTAACTGATGTCATCTTGGCAATGGCCTGCTCCATTGTCATGAGTCCCTTCTGCCTCCACATATAGTCCAGGGCCTGGGGGAAGGCGTTGTATCCTCTCGGATGAGTCATGCCGCAGCGGCTGTAAACAAGGCCGTCAGAGCCGACCACGGCACGGGGAGATGAAGCGATACGCGCCAGATCTTCGTCACCCATGGTGAAGTACATAGCCAAAGGTGCCTTGCAGTATTGAAGAATATCAAAAAGGGCCTCACAGTCAGTCTTTCCAACGGAATCGGCATAATCAGAAAGAGTACGTCCAACGGCCTGGGGAAGTTCATCCGCCATGGCAATAAAAATACCCTTTCCTCCGCCGCACTGACTGAAGCGGCCGTCCATGGAAATCAGTTCTTCTGCGTAAGCCCTGCGAATATCAGGATTTTTGAGGTCTTCCCTCATAGCATCCAGTCCCCGGTTGAGAGCCGCTTTGGGAAGGCATACATTTAAGCTGGTGCAGGATGCCAAATATGGGTAAAAATCATACCAGACATCCTTAAGTCTGCTTCCGGCCTCTTCAATAAGTCTGAGAGTCTCCGCGGACTTGCCCCAGTTGTCTTTTCCGCACACCTTATGGTGGGAAATGTTAAGACGCACTCCGGCCTCGGCAGCACTATCGATAGATTCCCTGACAGACTCTACCAGACCGGAGGCTTCATTGCGCATATGTGTTGTATAAAGACCGTCATATGGAGCGACGACCTTCAGCAGTTCCACGATCTCTTCCTTTTCAGCATAGCAGCTGGGGGAATAAATGAGACCGGAACTCATGCCGAGAGCTCCATGGTCCATGGCATCCGCCAGAAAGACCTTCATCTTTTCCAGTTCTGCCGCGGAAGCAGGTCTTTCGTCATAGCCCATGGCGTATTTGCGCAGGGCAGAATGGCCCACAAGCTGCAGGTAATTTGCAGTATGAGGGAGACCTTCGGCATATTCTATAAACCTTGAGAAGCTCGTGCAGCTTCCAAGGTCGGGTTTTTCTTCATCTACGGGGAAAAGAGTAGATCCGCACTGCCCGCATACTTCTGTGGTAATGCCCTGGGCAGTCTTGCAGAGCAAGCCGTAATCCTTGCCGTAAACCTTATCGCCATGGGAATGGCAATCAATAAAGCCGGGAGAAAGATACAGTCCGTCACCGTCAATGACGCGTTGGGCGCTTTCATCGGAAGAACAAATGCTGATAATGCCGTCCTTGACTGCGACACTGCCCCTGACAGCAGCAGCACCGCTTCCGTCTGCGATGTTTACATTACGAAACAACATATCGTACATAACTAAAATCCCCTTTCTTCTGGCTACTCCGCAATTTTTTCCTGGTATTCTGCCTTAATGGCAGCCAAATAATCAGGTTCGTTGAGACACTTGAGCGCAGTAAGGCCCGCGATCTGACTTGCTGTGACCATTGACCTTCTTGCGCAGGGCTTTTTCCCGTCAGCGGCGTACTCTTCGGTATGAGCGGGAGCCTTGGTATAGTAGGTATGGAAATAAATGGTGGGCGCCACCCAGGACACGTTGCCTACATCAGTAGAGCCGCGTCCTGCAGGGTGAGAATAATTAATATTCTCACAGCCCAGTTCTTCCATGACAGATAACATTTCCCTGCGGGGAGTTTCCAGAGACAGAAGGCTGTCATACTGCTTACGCATGGTAACATCAACGCCGGTACCGGTCATAAGGCAGGCGCCCTTGATAATGTCGGCAAAACGCTCCTTCATGTCAGCCAGATATCTGGAATTTGTATTTCTCAGGGTAACGGCCACCTTGCAGGTGTCTGGAACAACATTGGAAGGGCCTGTACCCTCGGAAATGGTGTAGTGGATACGTGTTCCCTCTGTGCAGTGCTCTCTCATCATTTCCAAAGCGTGGAACATGAGCAGAGCTGCATCAAGGGCACTGCGTCCTTTATAAGGCGCACCTGCCGCGTGGGCCTTTTTCCCATGGAAGGTGATGCTGTAGCCCTGGAGAGCAAGGTTTTCCCAGGAGATACCGGTACTGCTGCCGCTGTGATAAGCAAACACAAGATCGGCGTCGTTGAAGACACCGGCCTGAGCCATGTCGATTTTTCCGCCGGATCCTTCTTCGTCGGGGGTGCCGTAGATCACCAGCTTAACAGCCTTGTCGCTGACGTCACGAAGAGCAAGAGCCGCACCAATACCGGCCGGTCCCTGCAGATGGTGACCGCAGGCGTGATCAACATTCTTCAGGGCATCGTATTCCACCATAAAGCCTATGGTCGGACCGCCCTGTCCTCTTTCAAAAGTTCCTTTGAAAGCAGTATCTAACCCCGCAATGCCGTGTTCAATTTCAAAGCCCTGAGTTTTGAGGTAATCTTCCAAAGTCTTGCAGGCATAGTATTCCTGACGGCCTGTTTCGGGATGATCGAAAATGTCACATGCCACCGCGAAAAGTTCGTCGGCTCTGTTTTCGACTGCTGCGCAAAGTGCTTTGCCCTGTTCTTTCATATTCTGCCTCTTAGTATGAAGTGCTTGTGTCAGCGGTAACTTCCTTAACGTCAGTTTTGAGCCTTGAAGTTGCGACTCTCTTCATCAGTTCCTCATAATAAAGATCTTCGTCAATGGGAAGTTCAACGGTCTTTCCGAGGAAAGCAGACAGGTGCATAGCGTTGGAGAGCATCAGTCCATTGATTCCTTCTTCTCCTCTTGCTACAAGAGGTTCACCGCGCAGAATCGCGCCGCCCCATGCATTGAGAACGCCTGAGTGCTGAGGATTTTCACCGTCGGTGTCGGGAATAGAAACAGTAGTTCCGACAACACCGAAGGGTTCGGTGCAGGTGCGGGAGAATTCCTGCTCGGTCATATCATATTCAATAAGGGTAAGCTGATCGTTTTCGACTATCAGCTTTGCCTTGTCCATCTGGACTTCAAAGCGATTGGTTCCGCATGCGTCGCCGGTAGAGGTGACAAAGACACCGGTAGCGCCATTTTCGTATTCGACGTAAGCAGTAACATCATCTTCGACTTCAATATCGTGCCACTGGCCGAAGTGGAGCTGGGCATTGACCTTTACAGGCATGCCGCAGATCCACTGCCACAGATCCAGCTGATGGGGGCACTGGTTGAGAAGAACTCCGCCGCCTTCGCCGGCCCAGGTCGCTCTCCATTCACCGGAGTCGTAATAGCACTGGGGACGGTACCAGGTTGTGATGAGCCAGTTGGTTCTGCGGATCTGACCGTATTTGCCGGACTGGACCAGTTCTCTCATTTTGCGGTAAAGACAGTTGGTACGCTGGTTGAACATCATACCGAATACAAGTTCGGGATGCTTTGCGGCTTCTGCGTTCATTTCACGGGCCTGCTTAGTATATACTGCGGCGGGCTTTTCGCACATGACATGGATGCCGCGCTTCATGCACGCAATTGCATAGCGGGGGTGGTCATAGTGAGGAACGCAGATTATGCAGGCATCGATCATTCCGCTGTCCAGCATTGCTTCCGCATTATCAAAATATGTAATGCCTTCGGGGAGATTTGCCTTGCCCCATTCGATTCGCTTAGGGTTCTTGTCGGCAATTGCCAACAGATCAAAATCGGGGCACTTTCCGGCCTTAAGGTTATTGGAGTGGGCGGTACCCATGTTGCCCAGACCTATGATTCCCAGTCTGATTTTATCCTGCATTTTTCATCCTTTCCGTATTATTTACTGAAAAAAGCTTCTGCATTTTCGTAGCAGATGTTCTTGACTAAAATTCCGAGAGTTTCCATGTCGTCGGGATAGAGTCCCTCCTCCACCTGTTCTCCTATAAGCGCGCAGAGTATTCGTCTGTAATACTCGTGACGAACAAAGGATGTGAAGGAGCGGGAATCTGTAAGCATTCCCGCAGTTGACGCAAGGGATCCGGTTTCCATCAGTTCAAGGAGCTGACTTTTTATTCCGCGAATATGATCGTTGAACCACCAGGCTGCACCGAAAAGAACATCCGGAGCAAAGTCTCCGGCCAGGGTGGCCAGCATGCGGTTGTCCGACGGGTTCAGGTTATAGAGCACAGTCTTAGGCAGAGCGTCCTGTTCCTGGAGAGCCGAAAGGAATCCGGCAACTTCTATGGGGTCGATGGCCGGACCGATGCTGTCGCAGCCGCCGTCTCTGCCGAAGGATCCCATGATCTTCGGGTTTACGTTGCGCATGGGTCCCAAATGGATCTGCATGACGATACTGCGCCTTTTATACTCTGCCGCCAGCATGCGGAGGAGAGGGTTGTCGGAGAATTCACCGGCACCGAAATCTGCGCAGATGCAGCCGTTTTCACAGAAAAAGTCCAGGGCCTTGATGAGGGCCTCATCCACTCTGTCTGTGCCGTACTTTTCACAAAGAGCAGAACAGTCCGCATCCTTGACGCAATATTTATCAGGGCGAAAACTGGGCAGGACCTTGAAGGGAATGGTCTTGTCCTGACGGATCATACGGTGCCACTCAAGAGAATCGGCAGGATCATCAGTAGTGCAGAGGACACGGACATTCATCTTCTCAAGAAGAGAAACTGTATCAAAGCCCTCTCCTTCGAGAATTCTGCAGGTCTGTTCCCAGATGTTTTCTGCTGTCTTGGGTGTAAGAACTTCATAAATGCCGAAGTAACGCTGGAGTTCCAGATGGCACCAGTGATGGAGGGGACTTCCCACCAGACCGGGCATCACTTCTGCCCACGCTTTGAATTTTTCAAAAGCGGGAGCATTGCCGGTAATAAGACTTTCGTCAATTCCCGCAGCGCGCATGGCGCGCCATTTATAGTGGTCTGTCTCCAGCCACAGTTCTGTCAGATTGGTAAAACGTCTATGCTCGGCAATATCTTTTGCGGAAAGATGATTGTGATAATCAAAAACGGGCATCTTTTCCGCAAAATCGAAATAAAGCCTCTTTGCAGTTTCTGTTGTAAGAAGGAAATTTTCGTCCAGATATTTTTTCACTTAAAAACGCTCCTTATTGATCCAGAGGCCTAAAGCCGGATTAGGGATGTAGTATATTTCTTCGCCGTCGACCGTGTTGTAACCGTAATGGAGTTTTTCGGGGTCATATTTGGCGGCGATCTCATCGTAGTCGGCGCTGTTATAGCCTACTGATTCAATTTCCTGGCGGCTGATGTCCCTGACCGCGTAGGTAATGGAAAAACGGCCGTCAGAAGATCCGTGGATAAGATGTGCGGCGGCGCCCATATTGGCCCTCAAATCGGCGTTTTCGGCCTTTTTAAAGGCATCTAATGTGGTAAGTCTGCCCTTGTATCCGTACTTGCGGATGAGAAGGTCTACTGTATCATCTTCACCGAAGCGTTCAACACCGGGAGCAAGAATTATCAGCTCGCCGCCGTCAGCCATGGCCATGCGAGTCCGGTAGACAGCCTTGTTGCCCAGCCAGGTGCTCTTGAACTCGGAGGGATCAAGATACACGACGCACTTTTTAAGGCCGTGCTCAACAAAATCTATATTCTTTTCCTGAGAAAGGGCTATGGCCTCTTCCAGGCACTTTCTGCCTTCACCGGCAAAGAATCCGTGAACGTGGACGTCACTTCCGTCAGCAGTAGTAACAGTGAGCATGTAGAGTACGGGCAGGTCTGCCAGGTAATGCTCAAGGCAGTAGTCGAACAGCTTGCGGACAGGGGTATGATCCTTGCCCATCATCCGTTCCATGCCGTAAACGGCTCCAAGCATGTGGGACTTGTTGATCATGTCGCTGCCGCCAACGCCAACGAAAAGGTTTTTGGCGTGGTTTGACATACCTATGACTTCGTGAGGGACCACCTGACCGGGAGAAATGATCAGGTCGTAACCGCCGTCTATGAGTCTGTGGTTCAGTTCTGCCCTGACGGGCTCATCCCAGAGTCCTTCGGAAATATCCTTCAGGAACTCAACGGGGACCTGGCCCAGACTTACGACGTCATTGCGCCAGTCATGGACCAGCATTTTATCGTAAGGAATGCCTTCAAACATTTTGTCCCACTGCTGACGGCTGACAGGGACATGGGTCCCGAGGGCAGGAAGAACGTCCACGGACACACCCTTCTCTGTCAGTACCTTGTAGCAGTAAGAACTGATGAAACCGGCATTTGAGTGGTATCTTGTAAAATCAGGGGGAATAATGAGGACCCTGGAAGGCTTGTAAGCGGCCAGACTATCGTTTAATGCCGATTTAAGTTCTTCCGGGCTCAGTCCGCCCGTTTTTGATATTCTGAAAACGTCTGACATTTTATACACCGCTGTATGCAGAGAAACCGCCGTCTACGGGAATGACAACTCCCGTTACAAATGACGCAGCTTCCTCGCAAAGGAGGAACAGAGTAGCGCCGACCAGTTCTTCGGGCTTACCGAAACGGTCCATGGGAGTTGCGGCAATGATCTTGCCGGTTCTTGCTGTGGGAGTACCGTCAGGATTCCAAAGCAAAGCGGCATTCTGCTTTGTGGAGAAAAATCCGGGAGCAATGGCGTTGACACGAATTCCGACCTTGGAGAAATGGACTGCCATCCACTGAGTAAGGTTGGACAGAGCGGCCTTTGCGGAAGAATATGCGGGGATCTTGGTCAGGGGAGTGTAAGCATTCATGGAAGAAATATTCAGAATGCTGCCGCCCTTTTCCAGCATATCCTTTGCGAAGCACTGGGTCGTGAGAATGGTACCGGTAATATTGAGGCCGAAAACCTTTTCAAAGCCTTCGCGGGGAAGATCAAAGAAGCTCTTGCGATTTTCGTCCATAAAGCATTCCATGGAGAAATATTCCTCGTCAGTGGATGCCATGGGGTTGTTTCCTCCGGCGCCGTTGATGAGAATGTCACACTTGCCCAACTCAGAGACCACCTTTTCGTGGGCAGCCTCCAGGCTCTTTTCGTCCAGAACGTCTGCGCTTACGGCGATGGCGATGCCGCCTGCGGCCTTGATCTCATCAGCCAGAGCCAGACCGGCATCAAGGTTTCTGTTGAGTATGGCCACCTTTGCCCCGGCGGAAGCCAGAGCCCTTGCAAACTCGCTGCACAGGACACCGGAGCCTCCGGTTATAACCGCCACCTTACCTGTAAAATCAAAACTGAAAGTCTTTGCCATTTGAGTCACCTTCATGCTTTAAGCATTGTATGCCTTGGAAGTGGTCTTGCCGCCGTGGCCGGTCCAGTCAGTATGGAAGAATTCACCGCGGGGAGCGTCGGTTCTCTCGTAGGTGTGAGCGCCAAAATAGTCGCGCTGAGCCTGGAGCAGGTTGGCAGGAAGATTTGCGGTGGTGTAGCCGTCGAAATAGCTGAGGGCGGATGCCATGGCGGGTACGGGAACGCCGCTCATGACTGCAGCGGAAACAACTCTTCTCCAGGAGGGGACAAGAGCCTCGATCATAGCCTGGAACCGGCCGTCAAGCAGCAGATTTTCAAGGGCAGGATCCTCGGTGTAAGCCTTGGTGATCAATCCAAGGAAGACGCTTCTGATTATACAGCCGCCGCGCCACATCTGAGCGATGCCTGCGTAGTTCAGGTTCCAGCCGTAGGTCTTGGCTGCGGCTCTCATGAGGGTATAGCCCTGAGCGTAGGAAACGATCTTGGCTGCCAGAAGAGCCTTGCGCAGGTCTTCTGCAAATGCGGCCCTGTCGCCTTCAAAGGCTGCGATTTTCTTGGAATACCGGGCGCTGGCCTTGACTCTTTCATCCTTCATGGAGGAGAGGCAGCGTGCGAATACTGCCTCGGCGATAAGGGTGCGGGGTACGCCTTCATCCAGTGCGGAGATGCCGGTCCACTTACCGGTACCCTTCTGGCCAGCCTTATCCAGGATCTTTTCCACCAGAGCGCTGCCGTCCTCATCCTTGTGGCCCAGGATCTCGCCGGTGATCTGGATCAGGTAGGAGTCCAGCTCGGTGGAGTTCCAGTCCTTGAAGACCCGGCTCATTTCGTCGTCGCTCATGCCGATGTAGTCGCGCATCAGCTGGTAGGACTCGCATATCAGTTCCATGTCGCCGTATTCAATGCCGTTGTGGACCATCTTGACGAAATGTCCGGCTCCGTTTTCGCCGACCCAGTCGCAGCAGGGAGTGCCGTCGTCGGTCTTGGCGCAGATGCTCTGGAAAATGGGTTTGACAAAGGGCCAGGCGGCAGGAGAACCGCCGGGCATCATGCTGGGTCCCAGAAGAGCGCCCTCTTCGCCGCCGGAAACGCCGGTGCCGATGTAGAGCTTACCCTTGGATTCAACATACGCCGTGCGTCTTGCGGTGTCGGGGAAATGACTGTTGCCGCCGTCGATAAGGATGTCGCCGTCCTCAAGGAGAGGCAGGAGCTTTTCTATCATGTCGTCGACGGCGCTGCCGGCCTTGACCATCATGAAGACCTTGCGGGGCTTGGCCAGATTGTCAACCAGCTCCTGAAGGCTGTGGCAGCCGATGACGTTTTTACCTGCGGCTCTGCCGGAGGTAAAGGCGTCCACCTTCTCCACGGTCCTGTTGAAAACCGCGACGGTAAAGCCCTTGGATTCCATGTTCATTACGAGATTTTCGCCCATTACGGCAAGGCCGATGAGGCCGATATCTGCTTTTTTCATTGTATTATCCTCCTGATCTCCCGATTATCTCTGAACGCGGGCATTGCCTGCGTAGATGGCCCAGACCTGCTTTTCGTCAGCAGGTTCGGCGTAGTCATTAAGAGAGCTTGCGGCAAGAGCACCGGTAGCCCAGCCGAACTGGATCCACTTGTCGGGAGTCCATTCCTTGAGAATGCCGTAAAGGAGACCGCCGGTAAATCCGTCGCCGCCTCCGATGCGGTCCAGAATATCGATTTCGCGAGGTTCTTCTACAAACCATTCATCACCGGCAAGCATAATAGCGCCCCAAAGGTTTCTATTGGCAGAAAGAACTTCTCTCAGAGTGGTGGCAAAGACCTGAGCGTTGGGATACTGGGCCTTGGCTTCTCTGATCATGGCCTTGAACTTATCGATCTTGGATGCAAGTCCTTCGCCGCCGGCTTCAGGTCCGCGGATCCCTAGGCAAAGCTGGAAATCTTCCTCGTTGCCCACCAGAATGTCTGCAATGGAAGCGATGCCCCTGAAGACGCCGGAAAGAAGTTCTTCATTGCCCTTCCAGAAGGTGGCGCGGTAGTTCAGGTCAAAGGAGACCAGAGTGCCGTGAGCATGGGCTGCCTGAGCCAGCTCAAGGCAGGCCTTGGCGGTGGACTCGCTCATGGCGGCGATAAGGCCGGAAATATGGAGAATGGCCACTCCCTCTTCACCGAAAATGCGCTCGGTGTCAAAATCGGCCGCGGTTATAGTGCGGCCGACTTCACCGGCTCTGTCGTTCCAGACTCTTGCTGCTCTGAAGCCAAAGCCGGAGTCTGCGATATTGAACTGGTGACGGTAGCCCCAGGGACCGCCCTGAGGAACTTCCAGACCTTCGAAATCAATGTTTCTTGCGCGCAGTTGGCTCTTGATGAACATGGCGATGGGGCTGCCCTCCACAAACTTGGTCATGGCCAGGCACTTGTTGCCCAGACTGGAGGCAACGTTAAGAACATTGGTCTCAGCGCTGGTAGCCTGCATGTAGAAGCAGTTGCTGTTGTGGACGCTCATGCGGTTTTCCGGAGTGATCCTGACACCCATACTGGTGGGGCAGGCCAGAGCATATTTTACATTCTTCCTGATTTCCATGGTTTTACCTCCTTACTCAAGCAGACTGGCACCGGCATCAGCATCGGTGTAGAGACGTGCGTCGTCCTGCAGACGAAGAATGGTCGCGGGACACTTTTCTGAAATCTCGTCATTGATCATGTGACGGATGGCCTCAGCCTTGGTCTTGGCGGGGACGGAGCAGAAGAGGTGCTTTGCCTGCATAAGGCCGGGGACGGTGACGCTGAGAGCGTGGGTGGGAACCTGACTGATGTCCTCAAAGCAGCCGTCGTGGACCTGCTGCTGACGGCAGACCTGTTCCAGTTCAACGATCTTGACCATCTTCGGATCGTTGAAATCTGCCACGGGGGGATCATTGAAGGCAACGTGACCGTTCTCGCCGACACCCAGAATGCAGACATCCAGAGGATTGTCGCGGAGCAGCTGGTCGTAACGCTTTGCTTCTTCTTCCGGATCTTCGGCGTTGCCGTTGAGCAGATTGATGGTTCTGAAGGGCTTGGCGTCAAAGATGGCGCGCTTCAGGAAGTTTCTGAATCCTGCGGGATGAGCGGCATCCAGGCCTACATACTCGTCCATGTGGAAGGCGTTGATCCTTGTCCAGTCGATCTCGGTATCGGCGCAGAGCGCTTCCAGAGTTTCATTCTGGGAGGGAGCTGCGGCGAACATGACGTTCAGGGTCTCCTTTTCTTCCAGAAGTTTTTTGATGCACTCGACGGCCTCGCTGCCGGCGCAGTCGCCCATGGCTCTGCGGCTGTCAAAGACGCGGACATGGAGCTTATCACAGTAAAAATCTTTTAATACAGACATTGCTTTCTCCTCGTTATATTTAGATTTGATAAATGACAGGTACCGGATCCAGTCTTCGTGGATAAGGCCGTGCTTGCCGGCTCTTATGTGATACTGGATGCATCCGCTTCCGAAAGTATCTCCGGGAACGGGCATGCGGTCGGGGCAGACCAGGCCGCTTCTTTCAAAGCGTTCCCAAAGGGGCGAAACGCTGAGTGAAGTCAGGAACTCTGCTTCCGGATCAGCGCCGGGATCTTCTTCCGCACTGCCGACGCACATAAGTCTGGGAGCGATGAGAGACAGCAGGAAGTGCTGATCAAAGGGGCGTTCATCCTCTCTGTCCAGATAATCGAGGAAGGTTTCGCAGAACCAGTCCTTGCTGCCGTGTCTCACAAAGTCGGAAATGCGTTCGCCCTTGCCGTGTTTTGCGCAGGCTGCTCCGCCAAAGCCTGAATCGTTGCTGACGACACACCAGAAACGGAAGTCGTTGGCGGCAGCCCACAGGGCTGTCTTGCCCAGGCGGGAATGACCGACCAGAGTTACGTGGAAAGGATCAAGACGGGGGACAGAGGTGATCCAGTCCATGACGCGGCTGCATGCATAGGCCCACAGACCGATCTTTCCGGTCACATCCGGCTCACGCTTTTCTTCCTTGGTGACGTTGACGAACTTTTCTGCCAGGCCTCTTGTAAAGTCGCTGTCGAGGGAATCCTTGACGACGTCGTGATAATTGAAATTGACGTAGGCAAAACCGCTGTCTATGATCAGCTGGATATCCTCGGTGCCGGGCTTTACGTCGCGGAAACGTATGCACAGGATAACAGGCACATCTTTGGCTCCGGCCGGGATCATCAGTTCCACCGGCATGGTGAAATTGCCGTTGGGTGTGGGGGAGGTCAGAGCGATCTTGCTGCAGTCCGCCTTGACTTCGTAAAGTTCATCGCAGGTCTCCAGAACCTCTGCAGTAGGTACTCCGCAGAACTTTGGATATCTGCCGTAGCATTTTTCCTCAAGAAGTTCGCGGATCTTTTCCCGTTCTTCGCCGAATTCGGTGCCCATTTCCGCAGTCATCAGGCTAAGAGGCAGGTAGTCTTTTTCCTTAAGCCTCTCTTCTAAAAAACTCATAAATTTACCTCCTGGCAGTTCTTATAGTCCTTATCAAATATTGTGAACACAGCCTTTTTGCCCTTTTCGATGGTGCCGTATTCTGTGAGTCCCATGTACTCCGCAGGAGTCTGAGTCCTCATTTTGACCACATCTTCAAGGGGGATCCCGGCTGCTGTCATATTCTTCAGAATCATTTCGGAAGTCGCTATGCTTCCGGCAAAGGCGCTGCGGTCGCAGAGCTTGGCGACGCCATCCTCTATGATGTAAGGGACGCTGCCGTTGCTTTCCAGACCGTCGGTGCTGTCCAGACCGGCAAAGCGGACTGCGTCGGTGACCATGCAGACCCTGTCAGTTCCTTTGATCTTTATGATCATCTTCATGAGGGGCCCGGGCAGATGGCTTCCGTCGGCAATGGCTTCCACGTACATGTCATCCAGCAGATAGGCTGTTTCGATTATGCCCAGATGTCTGTAGCCGCCGTGACGGGTAATGGTAGACGTGCAGGAATAGAGGTGAGTGACGCACTCGGTACCGTGGTCAAAGGCGGTAAGAACATCCTCGTATTCCGCTGCGGAATGTCCCACGGAACCTTTGATACCGCGGGCCTTGAGGAAATCAGCAAAGGTCCCGTCCGGATCCAGCTCGGGCGCATAGGACCAGCGGGCAATGAGTTTGCCGAAACGGTCCGCCAGTCTCTCGTACTCTTCCCTGAGAGGAGCGTGAAGCACGCTTGTATCCTGAGCACCGCAGGCTTCGGGAACAAAGTAAGGTCCCTCCAGGTGAGCGCCGGGAATGATCATTTCCCGACCTTCAGATTTTGCCGCGTAACTCTCCAGAGCCTCCAGAGACTTCCACAATGTATCGTAATCCGTGGCGGAAATGGTCGGGTAAATTATGCGTGTACCGTGATCGAAATGCATTCTGCAGGCGCCTTCAATGGCTTCTGCAGTGCCGTCGATAAACTCATGGACTCCACCGCCGTGGCAGTGAAGTTCGATGAATCCGGGTGCTATGTATTTGCCGTCGAGATCGACAGTTTCCGCGTGAATGCCCGACTCAGAGGCGCTTGCCTCCCAGCGGCTGAGCGCATCGCCGTCCAATATTTCCTCGATCCGGTCATCCTTTACCAGCAGAGCCTTTCCGCAAATCTGCGTGCCGCCCGAGACGATGGTTCCGTTTTTGTAAATCTTAAGATCCATTATAGACTCCTCCAGTCTATATTCCTGAACTCCATGTTCCTGGTTCTCTCTCTTGTAAAGAACATTGAACCATCCCTGTAGTCCATGGTCGTCTCGCCGTTGTCGCTTATGAAATGATCGGCAGTTGTCTGGCGGTACACTGTATTGCCGGCCTTCATGTGGGTTACGACCAGTTTGTCGGAATATGCCACTGAAGTGTAAATGGTCTGCAGCTCGTCAGCGTACCAGGTGCCGGTAAGAGCGGCCTGCTGCTGAGCGGTCAGATCGGTGAAAACAGGAACTTCCTTTTCCACCTTTGCAGGTTCTTCGTGCTCAAGGCCCAAAAGAACGTCAAGTACAAGATTGGCGTGACGTCCGGGCATGCTGTCGCTGAAATTGCCCAGAACGACAATATCCCAGGGACCGCAGGAAAGCACCTGCGTGCGGTAACCTGCGTTGGAACCGCCGTGACCGCGGGTCTGGTGGCCTCTGTAATCCGCAATGCGGACGCCGCGGCTGTAAGCGACAAGCTCGCCATTGTTCAGATGGACGGGCTCCACCATGCGGTCAAGGACTCTCTGGCTGCAGATGACGGGATGGCGCCAGTTGTCGAGCCACTTGATCAGATCCAGAGCGGTCGTATTGAGGCTGGTGGGTCCGACAATGTCAAAGGTCAGGACGGAATGCTTCCACTGGCCGTCCTTTTCCACGTAGGAATAGACCTTGTCCTTTACTATGTCCTTATGGTTATCCCTGAAGAAAGACTTGCTCATACCCAGAGGCTTGAAAATGCGCTCGTCGGCAAACTGGCGCAAAGTCTTTCCGCTGACAGCAGCAACGATCTCGCCGAGCAGCAGATAGCTGGCGTTGCAGTAAAGATATTCGCTGCCGGGTTCAAAATTCTTGTGGCGCTGACTGCATGTCAGGCGCAGCATATTGTCTTTAGTTACCAGGTCTTCCAGACTGCAGCCTGAGAACTGGAACAGATCCCAGTGCTCGCGGACTCCGCTAGTGTGATTGAGCATATTGCGTATGGTCACATCGTCGAAAATGTCGGGAAGATAAGGAAGGTACTTTTTAGGGCAGTCATCAACTGAAAGCAAGCCGTCATCTTCCAGCAGGCTGATGCACATTGCAGTAAACTGCTTGGATACAGAAGCAACGTGGAAAACATCGGAAGGTTCGATCATTTTCCCGGTCTCAAGATTGCCGCATCCAAAACCTTTTGCATAGAATAGTTCGCCGTCCTTAGCAACAGCGACAGCATATCCCGGTCTTTCAGGACCGTTGTATTTCTCAAATATTTCGTCTATCTTTCTTGTGTCGACCATGCTATCCTCCTTGTCAGCTAAATGCTGAACTCCACTTTACGCCCGCTTTCGTAGGCTTCCTTAATGGTCTCAATGAGCTTTACAGGGAAAGCCAGCTCATCATAGGAATAGTGCATTTTTCCGGTCTTCACCATATCCGTAAAACTCTGAAGTTCCTTGGTATAGCAGTAATAGTAATTGTCCGCAAAGGCTTCCTTCAGGCCATCCTTTGAATAGGCGACGGCGCTGTAGAAATACCCATCCATGTAGCGGCCGGTAACGTCAAACCCGTCGTAGTGGAAGACCACACTCATGTTGTTTTTCGTGACATCCGGGCAGTCGGCGCTGACGCTCTTTATGTCATAGCCAAAGACCTCGGTCATAATATCGATGAGGTGCTCCGCATAGAAGAAGAAATTGCCATAATCATTGACCATCTGGACAGGTGCTGTAACGTGACCGCCCATAAGCTTGTCTTCAGCTTTTGCCTTTTCAAGATAGCGCTTTACAGGAAGGAGCTCATCCAGATAACGGAGAGAGGAACCGCGGCACATAAGGCAGCCGCTCTTCTTTGCTTCCTCAACCATTTCAGCAGCCTGGGCCGATGTAAAGGCAAAGGGCTTATCAATAAATACAGGGAGCCCGGCCTTAATATAAGGCATACCGTATTCGTAGTGATGCTGACCGTGGCGGGCGGTGATCATTACGCCGTCAACCTTGCCGAGAAATTCATCAGGTTCTTTTGCCACATAGCTGACAAGGTCCTGGCTGAGGAGTTTTTCGTTGGCTGCAGGGTCGTAGCCGTAGACTCCGACCAATTCAACATCCGCAAAAGCAGGATCCTCTTTTATCAACTTTGCAAAAGCGTAAGCGTGAGAGTTTTCGGTTCCGAGAATTGCTATTTTCATTGGCTTCACCTAATAAATCATGGGCATGGGATTCTGCGCATGGATCTTATCGATAACCTTGAGCTGGCAGAGTACCTGTTCGGGCACAACGGTCATGGGAACGCCGTTTCTCAGGTAATCATAGATCATGGAATAGTATCTGCTGACAGCGTCGTTGGGGAATGCTGCATCGACCTGAACGCATTCCTCAGTCCACTCTAACTGCTCGCGGCAATAAGCGGGGGTACCGTCTTCCTTGCAGAGAGGCTCAAGAATGAGCTTCTGTTCCGGAGCGGTGTTAGGATTGTAATACTTATAATCGATCTGCTTGAAACTAGCCTTAAGGCTGCCGTATTGGCAGAGGATAAGGTAGTTATAGGGAATATACGCGTTGTTGGAAGCGATCTCTACGTCAAGCAGGGGGCATCCGGGAGCAGTGAGAATGACCTTGGCATAGTCTTCAGCATCGCCGAAGGTATTGACCTTTGCCAGCTTGGAGAAGACAGTAACGTCTTCGGGGAAGTTCATAAGGCCCAGAGCCTGATCGAGAGGATGGGGACCCTTGTTGCGGATATTTCCGCCGTTCATGCTCTTAGCGCACTGCCAGTCCCAACGTCTTGCGAATTCGGAGAAAACGATGTTGACTTCCAGGATTTCGCCAAGTTTTCCGGATGCTAAGATCTTCTTGATCTCCTGATAATGAGGAGCAAATCTGGACTGCTGGAACACGTTGAGCATCTTTCCGCTCTTCTTTGCGGTTTCAACAACTCTGCAGCCTTCCTCATAGGTCTTGGTGAAGGGTTTTTCGCAGATCACGTTAAAACCGTGTTCAAGGAGATCCATGGTGATCTCTGCGTGAAGCTGGGAGAATGTTGAGTTAACGACCAATTCAATGTCATCGCGTCCGAAGAGTTCGTGATAGTCTGCGTAGACATCGCAGCCATACTCTGCCTTGGCTCTTTCCCTTCTTTCGGCAATTGCGTCAACTACTGCGACTACCTGGAACTTGGTGTTGTTCTCGCTTCTGAGAAAAGCACCGTGTATGTCACGGCCGGATCTTCCCTGGCCGATAATTGCAAGTCTGATCTTATCCATTTATACGTCCTTTCGCTTCTTCAACGAGTCTGTTGATTGAGATCATGCTTTCTTCGCTGGCGTCGTAACCGCCTTCGGAAAAACCGAATCCTCCGGGTCTTACCAGCTGTTCGTCGGAAAGTTCCGAGCGCTTGCGGTAATGAGTTTCCAGCATAATGCAGCCTTCGTAACCGTCCCTCATAAGGGCCTCAAAGAGTCCCACGTAATCGGGAAGGCCGTCGCCCACCCTTACGCCTACAGGCTTTCCGTCTTCGTAAGCAATGTCCTTAATGTGAATGTGGCGGGCAATATCCTTGACGCTCTCGTATTCATCGGGATAAGCCTTGCAGTCCGGAGTAACGAAGTAACCGTTGCCGGGATCAAAGACCATCTTTACATAGGGAGAATCTATAGCTCTGACAAAGGCCGCCGCCTTCTCTGCGGTATTGGAATGCTGGCTGGGATCATATTCGACAAGAGCCATGACTCCGTACTTCTTGCAGAGTTCGATTATAGGTCCATATACTTCGGCGCGAGTTTTCATATCGACTCCGGAGTCAAAGAAATCAAAAGTTCTTACGTACTTTGCACCCAGGTCGGCTGCCATCTTTGCGCAGCGTTCAAAACCTGCAGTACTCTTTGCCAGTTCTTTTTCGTCTTCAAAATTGCACTTATACACAGGGGAAGAAATAGCGACGACTTTTTCACCGTATTTTTCCGCGGCTTTCTTTATTTCGGCAAGGTCTTCGTCTGTAATGTCGAATGCACCTCTGCCATTGACTGAACGGATCTCAAGGCAGGTAAAACCGTGCTTTGCGGCAAGAGCCGCAGCCTCTTCTATGTTCTGAGATATTTCGTCGGTAATAACACCTAACTTAAACATTTTTCCTCCTTACAGGCCAAAACCGTGAGCCTTTATTGCATCTATACTTGCCTTCAGATCTGCCATAGGACCATTGGGGCAGGTATCCTGCTCAACGTAGGCAGCTTCGGTTCCGGCGGCTTCAAGAGCCTTTATTATATCTTCCATTGGTGCAAGACCTGTAAATAGAGACACTGTTCTGTCACCTTCAAATTCACCGTCAAATGCAGGGCTTCTGTAATCTTTCAGATGAACGTAGCGAAGTCTGTCCTTGTAGCGCCGGATCAAAGCACATACGTCTGTTCCCGCATAATGAGCCCAACCGGTATCAAAGGTCATGAGCCAGCCGGTTTCGCGGAAAATCGTTTCGAGAACTGACTCTTCAAGGGTTGGGTCAAATTCGAACCAGTGATTGTGGTAAGCTAGCTTAAGGCCTGCCTTTTCCAGTTTTTCCGCAGCGGGATCCAGGTCATCGATCATGTCCTTGATCCTGACCTTACGTGTATCTCCGATGAAATAGCCTGTGGGATAACCGACTCCGACAACAGAGCAGCCGAGGATCTTATGGTTCTCTATGACCTGGTCGGTATTGTTAATGATCTCAGGGATCGGTGTATGGGTAAGGCCTACATGAAGCTCAAGTTTGTCGGCGAATTCCCTGGCAGTTTTGTACTCAAAGGGGAAACCGCTGAACTGAACAGAGGCGTATCCCATATCCTTCAATTCTTTCATGGTCTTATATAGGCCCTCGGGTGTCTGGCAAAGATCCCTTGCCGTATATAACTGTGCACCAAATAACATAATGTCTCCTGTAAAAAGCAAAGTGACGTTCCCCGTTTTTTCAAACGAGGAACGTTTCTGAAAAGTCTTTTTCTTCTATTTTTCCATACTGCCGCTGACCAGGTGACATGCGACCATATGGCCGTCACCAATATCAACGCTGGCGGGCTTTTGCATGCAGGCGTCTGTAGCAAAGCGGCAGCGAGTTCTGAAGTGGCAGCCTTGAGGCGGATTGACGGGGCTGGGAATATCTCCTTCCAGGAGAATTCTTTCACGTCTTGCGCCTTCGTCTACCTGAGGAATTGCGGAAAGCAATGCCTGAGTATAGGGATGAGTGGGATTGTCATAGATCTGATCGACAGTACCAAGCTCGACCATCTGTCCCAGATACATGATCGCGACTCTGTCGCAGATATGTTCAACAACAGAAAGGTCATGGCTGATGAACAGATAAGTGAGTCCCAGCTTTTCCTGCAGATCCTCAAGAAGGTTGAGGATCTGAGCTCTGACGGAAACGTCCAGAGCGGAAACAGGTTCATCGCAGACCAGCAGGCTGGGGTTGGTTGCCAGCGCTCTGGCGATGACGATCCTCTGGCGCTGTCCTCCGGAGAATTCGTGAGGATAGCGGCTTATGTATTCTCTGTCGAGGCCGACCATATCCATAAGCTCGTAAATACGCTCAAGCTGAGCCTTCTTGTCGGTAATGACACCGGTAATATCCATCTGCTCCCTGAGGATCCTCTCAACCTTCATTCTCGGGTTAAGGGCGCTGTAGGGATCCTGGAATACGATCTGCATGTGCTGGCGGATCTTGCGCAGCTTCTTACCTTTAAGAGCTCTCAAGTCCTGACCGTCATAGTAGATCTCGCCTCCGGTAGGTTCTGCCAGTCGGAGAATGGTTCTGGCCAGAGTGGTCTTGCCGCATCCGGATTCACCGACAATACCGAGAGTCTCGCCTTTGACGAGCTTGATAGATACTTCGTCAACGGCCTGAACATACTTCTGCTTTTCAAAGATCCACTTCTTTACAGGGAACCACTGTTTCAGATTCTTAACGACTACGAAGGAATCTTCCATGTCAACATTCTTGTTTTCAACATACTTTGCCATGACTTAGTCCTCCTTTGCGTAGCGGAAGCATCTGACCGTATGGTTGTCTTCCAGATGAATCGTTTCAGGCTTTTCGTTCTGGCAGCGTTCAGTTGCGTACTGGCATCTGGGGGCAAATACACAGCCCTTGGGGAAATGTCCGGCTGCGGGAACAGTGCCCGGAATAACGTAGAGCTTGCCCTCTCTCTGGCCTGCGTGAGGCAGAGCGTGAAGGAGTCCTTCGGTATAGGGATGGGCGGGATTCTTGAAGAGAACTGCTGTAGGAGCTTCTTCCATGATCTCACCGCAGTAAAGGACGATGGCTCTTTCGCACATTTCGGCGACGACGCCAAGGTCGTGGGTAATGAACATGATGGCTGTTCCGGTCTCATCGCGCAGCTGTCGCATAAGAGACAGAACCTGTGCCTGAATGGTAACATCCAGAGCGGTGGTAGGTTCATCAGCGATGAGAAGTCTGGGCTTGCAGGCAAGTGCCATAGCTATCATAACACGCTGTCTCATACCGCCGGAAAGCTGATACGGATATTCCTTGACGCGCTTTTCAGGGAGAGCAACGTTTACCATTTTCAGAGCTTCGATGGATGCGGCCATAGCCTGTGCCTTATCCATACCCTGGTGAAGTCTGAATGCTTCGGAAAGCTGATAGCCGATGGTAAATACGGGGTTAAGAGAGGTCATGGGATCCTGGAAAACCATGGAGATCTTATTACCTCTCATTTTACGCATTTCACTCTTGGGGATCTCAAGAAGGTTCTGACCTTCAAATAAGATCTCGCCTTCGATTCTTGCGGGAGGTGACTTGAGAAGTCTCATGATGGACATAGCGGTCATGCTCTTTCCGCAGCCGGACTCACCGACTATGCCAAGGCTTTCACCGGCTCCGATCTCAAAACTGATACCATCGATGATCTGGGTGGTACCGTAATTGCCGTCGAAGAACAGCTTAAGATTTTTTACTTCCAATATTTTTTCGCTCATGCTGTCCTCCTTTCTATCTTAATGTCGGGTCAAGAACATCGCGGACACCGTCGCCCATAATGGCAAAGGCGAAAACGGTAATAGCAATGGCAACACCGGCATAAACGACCTGATAGGGATATACCATAACGAGGAGTCTGCCTTCGTTGACGATACCGCCCCAGGTGGGGATTCTCGGGTCAAGGCCTACGCCCAGGAAACTCATGGATGCCTGAGTAAGAACGGTGGCGCCGAGACCGTTGGTAAAGCGGATTATGAGGGGAGACAGAGTCTGGGGCAGGATGTACTTGATCATGAGTCTCATGTCAGTAGCACCGGATGCCTTTGCGCTTTCAACAAACTCAGTTTCCTTAATAGACATAACTCTCTGTCTGACACGTCTTGCGATAC
>JAKSSR010000020.1 GCA_024402995.1 Clostridia bacterium
ACGGTGCCGCCCTTGCCGGAGCCCTTGGTGGAGAAGCTCAGCATAGCGACCTTGGGGTCGATACCGAAGATCTTTGCGCACTTTTCAGCTTCAACAGCAACTTCAGCAAGCTTCTGAGCGCCGGTGAACTTGACGTTGCCGTCCTTATCGACGTCATCCTTGTAGTCAATATTGACTGCGCAGTCTGCCATGCAGATGGTCTTCAGTTCTTCGGGACCGTTGTCTCTGTTGAGAATAAAGCAAGAGCTTACCAGATGTGCGCCGGGCTTGGTCTTGACCAGCTGAAGAGCAGGTCTGATAGTGTCAGCAGTGCTGTAGGTTGCGCCGCCCAGGAGGCAGTCAGCCTTGCCCATCTTGACCAGCATGGTACCGAAGTAGTTGCTCTTGGACAGTGCTGCCTTGCATTCTTCAGCAGTCATCTTGCCCTTTCTGAGAGCGACCATGGTCTCGACCATTTCATCCATACCTTCGTAGTTGAGGGGATCGAGAATGGTAGCCTTGGAGATGTCGAAGCCGCCCTTTGCAGCAGCAGCCTTAACTTCTTCTACGGGACCGCAGAGAATTACGCCCATGAGATCTTCTGCGAGAAGTCTGGAAGCGGCGTTGAGGATACGAGCATCAGTACCTTCGGGAAGTACAATTGTCTTGGGCTGAGCCTTGACCTTTGCAATTAACTTGTCAAACATTTCAGTTCTCCTTTATATTTCTAAAATTAAGTTATAACTTAGTTATATCAACGAATGATTATACCACTAATAAACGAAACAAACAATTATTCGTTGACCTTTACCCAGGAAATATAGGGCAGATTGCGGTATTTCTGGTCAATATCCAGACCGTAACCGACGATGAACTTATCTTCTACCTCGAAACCTACGTAGTCGCCGCGAAGGTCGACCTTGCGGCGGGAAGGCTTATCAAGAAGGGTGCAGATGCGCATGGATGCGGGGTTTCTGGAAAGGAGGTAATCCTTCAGGTAAGAAAGGGTCAGGCCGGAGTCGATAATGTCTTCTACGATTATGACGTTCTTGCCCTTGATGTCGGAATCAAGATCCTTGAGAATGCGGACGACGCCGCTGGACTTGGTTGCTCCGCCATAGGAAGAAACGGACATGAAATCAATGCAGACGTCCAGATCGATATGGCGCATAAGGTCAGCCATAAAGGGAACGGATCCCTTGAGAATGCCTATGAGAAGGACCGATTCGCCCTTGTAGTCTTCGGTGATCTTTGCACCGAGTTCTGCGACACGCTTGTCCAGTTCTTCTTTGGTAATGAGAATTTCTGAAAGATCGTAAGTTGCCATTTACTGTTCCTCCTCAGGCATTACTTTGCCGCGCTTAAGCAGCATATCTATTGTTCCCAGAATCTGATCGACACCGGTTTTATTAAGTGCTGACGCAGGGATCACTATATCGTCCTTACCCAGCTCCAGGCTGCGGCGGATGACGGCCAGATTTCTGTTCAGTTCGTTTTTTGAAAGTTTGTCCGCCTTTGTTGCGACTACCACACCTGAAAGACCGTAATAGCGAAGGTAGTCATACATCTGGCAGTCCTGAGCGCTGGGTTCGTGACGGGAGTCGACCAGCTGGATGACGCAGATAAGATTCTGTCTGGTCTCCAGATAGTCTTCCATCATCTTGCCCCAGTCCTCCGACATTCCCTTGGCCACCTTGGCGTAGCCGTAGCCTGGAAGGTCAACAATGCGGAAAGAATCATTGACATTAAAGAAATTTATGAGCCTCGTCTTGCCCGGAGTTGAGCTGACCTTGGCCAGATTTTTACGGCCGGTCAGAAGATTGAGCAGCGAGGATTTTCCCACGTTGGAGCGTCCTGCAAAGGCAATTTCAGGCATGTCTGCCTGAGGATACTGCCCTTTCTTTGCAGCGGATGTTATGAATTCAGCCTTGGTTATCTTCATACGAGAGCCTCTTTGATCGCGTCATCAACAGTCTTAAGCGCAACGAACTTCATGGACTCTCTTACTGCCTGAGGCAGTTCTTCAAGGTCAATGAGATTGTCTTCGGGAAGGAGGACCTTGGTGATCCCCATTCTGTGAGCGGCCAGCATCTTTTCCTTGATGCCGCCTACGGGCATGATCTTGCCGCGGAGAGTGATCTCTCCTGTCATGGCAACATCCTTGCGCACTGCTCTTCCGCTGAGAGCGGAAATAACGGAAATGCACATGGTAACGCCTGCGGAAGGTCCGTCCTTGGGAACGGCACCTTCGGGGATATGGACGTGGATATCCTTGGTCTTGTGGAAGTCTTCGGCAATTCCCAGGTCCTTGGCGCGTGTCCTGATGTAGCTGACGGCAGCCTTTGCGGATTCCTGCATGACATCGCCCAGCTGACCGGTGAGAACAAGCTGACCGGAGCCTGTCATAACGGCAGTCTCTATGAAGAGAGTTTCACCGCCGACCATGGTCCATGCAAGGCCGGTAGCAACGCCGACCTCGTTCTTACCCAGAAGCTTGTCATAGTGATACTTTTCCTTGCCCAGGTAAGATTCAAGCTTCTTGGCGCTTATAGTGTAACGCTTACGCTTATTGAAATCGCTGTCGACCACATGACGGGCAAGCCTTCTGCAGACCTTGGCGATCTGCTTTTCAAGACCTCTGACGCCCGCTTCTCTGGTGTAATGTTCTATGATCTGGCGGACAGCCTCGTCTTCAAAGCTTACGTGATAAGCTTCAAGGCCGTGAGATTTGATCTGCTTGGGAATCAGGTAATCCTTTCCGATATTGAATTTCTCGTCGGGAGTATATCCGGCAATTTCAATGACTTCCATTCTGTCCAGAAGAGGTCTGGGAATGGTCTCGGTGGTATTTGCCGTAGTGATGAACATGACTCCGGAGAGATCAAAGGGAATTTCGAGATAGTGATCTACGAATTCCTTGTTCTGTTCGGGATCAAGGACTTCCAGGAGAGCATCTGCCGGGTCTCCCTTATAGTCTGCGCCTATTTTGTCAACTTCGTCGAAGAGGAATACCGGATTGGATACTCCGCACTCCTTAATGGCGCTCATAATACGTCCGGGAATAGCTCCGATGTAGGTACGTCTGTGACCGCGTATCTCAGCCTCGTCTCGAACGCCGCCCAGGGACATGTGAACGAATTCACGTCCTATGGAACGGGCAACTGATCTGACAACAGATGTCTTGCCGACCCCCGGAGGACCTACCAGACAGAGAATGCTGCCCTTTTCACTGTCTGAAAGAGCGCGTACGGCAAGTAATTCAAGAATTCTTTCCTTGACCTTTTCAAGGCCGTAGTGATCCTCATCTAAAACTCTCTGAGCTTCGGAAAGCTTGACCTGTACGTCAGTCTTCTTATTCCAGGGAAGTTCAAGGCACCATTCGATATAAGTTCTGGAAACGTTGACTTCCGGTGAATTTGCCGGCATGCGCTCCAGATTAGCAACTTCTTTGAGAAGCTTCTTTTCAACAACTTCGGGAAGATGAAGCTCTTTGATCTTATCTCTGTAGCTTTCTGCGTCTTCCTGAACGTTTTCGCCGTGCCCCAGCTCATCGGCAATGACTCGCATCTGCTCACGGAGATAATACTCCTTCTGATCCTGCATCATTTTGTCGCGGACCTGACTGTTGATCTTGTCCTCAAGGGAAAGGATCTCCAGTTCTTTGGAAAGCATATCCACCAGGATCTGCAGTCTTTCGGGAGCGTCCAAAGTGATGAGAAGCTTCTGGGTATCTTCGATCTTCAGTTCAACGTTGGATGCGATGACGTCGGCAAGTCTGCCGGGTTCTTTTATGTCCTTGACGCTGTCGCCAAGTTCCGGCTTGGACTGACTGCGCCTGATATAGTCAGCGTAAAGGCTCTTTGCTGTGCGCATAAGAGCAATGAGGCTGGCTCCCTTCTCAAGAGGAGTTGTCTCGGGAAGCTCCGCGCAGCTGCAGAGGAAGTAAGGAACTTCCTGAATGATGCCGGTGATCTGGGCGCGGTAAAGGCCCTCTACTAAAACGCGGATGTTGTCTCCGGGCATTTTAAGCATCTGCTTGATCTTTGCCACGGTACCGACAGTATAGAAATCGTCGGGAGTGGGAAGATCGGTATCGGCATTCTTCTGAGAAGTGAGGAAGACGGTCTGATTCATGACCATTGCCCTCTGCAGAGCAAGGACCGACTTTTCTCTGCCAACGTCAAAATTTATGACCGTCTGGGGAAATACAATAAGTCCGCGGAGAGGAATGAGAGGCATGGTGCCGTTCTTCAGTCCTCCCTGTGGCTTGGCATCGGTGACTTCAACTTCGGGCAGATTATCCAGAAGATCCTTGAGCTTGTCTTCGTCAAGTTCCTCGTCGGCTGCATCTATGAATTTGTCTTTGTTTTCTGTCATTTGCTTTTCCTTTATTAAACCAAAGAGACGTACCTCAAAAGAGGCCGCCTCTTATTAAGCTTTAAGCTGAAATCAGCTCAGGCTGACCTCCGTTTATAGTGTCCTTGGTTATTATGACCTTCTTGATATCTTCTCTGGAAGGAGCATCAAACATAATGTCTGTAAGAACGTTTTCCAGAATGCTGCGCAGACCTCTTGCGCCGGTCTTGCGCTCAATGGCCTTGTTTGCAACGGCGTGAATGGCTTCATCTTCCAGTTCAAGTTCAATGCCGTCAAGTTCAAAGAGCTTCTTGTACTGCTTGATAATAGCGTTCTTAGGCTCGGTGATAATGCGGCAGAGAGCATCCTCGGAAAGCTCGTCTAAAGTTGCCATTACGGGAAGACGACCGATAAATTCGGGGATAAGTCCGTAATGAAGCAGATCTTCTGCCTGGATCTTTTCAAGGATATGGGGATCAGCTTCCTTCTGGGAAACGATGTCGGCATTGAAGCCTATGGTCTTTTCACCAATGCGGCGCTGGATGATCTTATCCAGACCGTCAAAAGCACCGCCGCAGATGAACAGAACGTTGGTAGTATCGAACTGAATGAATTCCTGCTGAGGATGCTTGCGTCCGCCCTGGGGAGGAACGTTGGCAACAGTTCCCTCAAGGATCTTGAGGAGAGCCTGCTGTACGCCTTCGCCGGAAACGTCGCGGGTAATGGAAGGATTATCGCCCTGCTTGGAGATCTTATCGATCTCGTCTACGTAAATAATACCGCGCTGGGCACGTTCCATATCCCAGTCTGCAGCCTGAATGAGCTTCAGCAGAATGTTTTCCACGTCTTCGCCGACGTAGCCTGCTTCAGTAAGGGCAGTGGCATCTGCAATGGCGAAGGGAACGTCTAAAAGCTTGGCCAGGGTCTGGGCAAGAAGAGTCTTGCCGCTGCCTGTGGGCCCTATCATGATGATATTGCTCTTCTGGATCTCTACGCCGTCGTCGGACTTTGCAGCGCTGATTCTTTTATAGTGATTGTAAACGGCAACTGCCAGTGCTTTCTTTGCTCTGTCCTGATCGATGACGTAGTCGGACAGTGCATCGGCGATTTCGCGGGGCTTGGGCAGCTTGCCGGGTTCGGCCAGAGCGGTGCTTGTCTGGCTTTCGCCTTTCATATCCTGCATATAGGCTGCGTAGAGGTTCTCAAGGCATTCGGAGCAGATATAGACGTCAGCTCCGGCGTAAACGCGTCCGGGGATCTCGTCCACAGGACGGCCGCAGAAAGAACAAAGCAGTCTCTTGTTATCGTCGTATTTTCTCATTTATCGTCTATCTCTTTTCCACGACCTTGTCGATGAGGCCGTAAGCCAGCGCTTCTTCAGCGCTCATATAGTTATCTCTGTCAGTATCGACAGAAACCTGTTCGTAGGTCTGTCCGGTCTTCTGAGAGAGAATTCTGTTCAGTTTTTCTCTGAGCTTAATGATGTGCTCTGCGTGGATCCTGATGTCCTCTGCCTGGCCCTGAGTGCCGCCCAGAGGCTGATGGATCATGATCTCGGCATTGGGAAGAGCGAATCTCTTTCCCGGCTCTCCTGCTGCAAGGAGGAAAGCTGCCATGGATGCAGCCATACCGACGCAGATAGTTGCTACCTGAGGCTTGATGTACTGCATGGTATCGTAAATCGCAAAGCCTGCGGAGATAACTCCTCCGGGGCTGTTGATGTAAATGCTGATGTCCTTGTCGGGATCTTCCGATTCAAGGAACAGAAGCTGGGCAACGACAAGGCTTGCGGTCTCATCGTTGATCTCTCCGTCAAGGAAGATGATCCTGTCCTTGAGAAGTCTGGAATAGATATCAAAGGAGCGCTCTCCCCTTGCGCTCTGCTCGATTACCATTGGGACTAACGTCATTTGAATACCCCTTTCTTAAACGAAAGCACGGCGGAGCATAGCTGCTCCGCCGCATAAATAACCTGTATTTTTACCGCGGATTACTCTTCGGTCTTTTCTTCCTTCTTGGCGTCTGCGTCTACGTCAGTCAGCTTTGCCTGAGCGTAGATGAAGTCGATAGCCTTGCGGCTGCAGATGTCCTTCTTCAGCTCGGTGACGTTGTCAGCCATGAATTCCTTGACCTTTTCAACGTCCAGCTTGTACTGCTGAGCCAGATCTGCGTATTCCTTTTCGATTTCTTCTTCGGTAGCAACGAAGCCTTCCTGTCTTGCGATGCCTGCAACGATGAGTCTGCTCTTGACTCTCTTTTCTGCGTCGGGTGCAAATTCAGCCTTGATGTCTTCAGGCTTTTTCTGCAGATAACCGCAGTACTGTTCCATGGTCATTCCGCTGTACTGGAGCTGCTGTTCGAATTCTCTGAGCATGTTTTCGCTTTCGTTGTCGATCATGATCTGGGGAACGTCGAAGCTGTTGGCAGCGTAGATCTTTTCCATAACGGCGTTCTTTCCGTCATATTCTGCTGCGTCTGCTGCTTCCTTTTCCAGCTTTGCCTTCAGGTCAGCCTTATATTCTTCGAGGGTGTCGAACTCGGAAACGTCAGCGGCCAGTTCGTCGTCGATGGCGGGGAGTTCTTCTCTCTTAACTTCGTGGATCTTGCACTGGAAGACTGCTTCCTTACCTGCAAGTTCTTCTGCGTGATAATCTTCGGGGAAGGTTACCTTGACGTCCTTTTCTTCGCCTGCCTTGCAGCCGATGAGCTGATCTTCGAATCCGGGAATGAAGGTGCCGGAGCCGAGCTTGAGGGACTGGTTTTCTGCGGTGCCGCCTTCAAACTGGAGGTCGCCTACGAAGCCGGCGTAATCGAGCATAACGGTATCTCCGTCTGCTGCAGCTTCTTCAACGGGAACAAGTCTTGCGTTTCTGTGCTGAACTGCTTCCAGTTCTGACTTGACGTCTTCTTCGGTGACAGTGTGGACTCTTCTCTCAGCTTCAACGCCCTTGTAGTCTACGACGGTAACTTCGGGAGCTACGGGAACGGTGAGAGTTGCGGTAAAGCCTTCGCCCTTCTTGAGGGGTTCGGTTCCCAGATCCAGTTCGGGACGGCCGACGGGTTCTACGCCCAGTTCGTCCAGAGCGGTGGGATAGCCGGAAGCGAGGAGTTCATCGATTGCGTCTTCGAAGAAGATTCCTTCGCCGTAAAATCTTTCGATCATAGCCTGAGGGGCCTTGCCGGGACGGAAACCGTCAATTCTGAACTTGCCCTTCTGCTGATTGTAAACTTTCTTCTGTGCTGCGGTGAATTCCTCAGCGGTGAATGCCATGGTAAACTTGACTTCGCAGTTTTCCTTGCTGACTAATACAGGTGTCATTAATTATTCCTCCTAAATACTATTGCCTCGTATGCCAAGGCATTTGTGTATTGTATCACAGCCTTCATGCTCCGTCAACATCAATGAAATCAATACTTGCATTTATTTTCGCCCTGTGTTATTATTCGCGGGTGCACTTGCGGACAAGCAAGTCCTCATGGAGAAAAAAATGGAACTTGAAATGAAATACAGTATCCCTTCCAAGGAGGTCGCCGACGCTCTGTGGAGCGACGACTTCCTCATGGAAATAGGTGATACGGCAACAAGAAAGAAAATGGTCATGAAAGCCGTGTACTTCGATACGCAGGACGGGGTTCTTTCCAAGAACAACATCGCCTTCCGCGTACGTTCTGAAGACGGTTTCATGCTGGCTACCCTCAAGTGGGGGGGAACCGTGGAAAACGGCTTCCACTCAAGAGAAGAGATAAACGTTCCCGTTTCGGGAGCGGGCTGCTTCATAACATCAGCCAAGGATATTTTCAAGGAAAGCGAAGACGGTCAGAAGCTTCTTGAACTTCTTGGTGACCAGCCTCTGGTCAACCTTCTGGAGACCCGCTTCTTAAGAAGCTGCATGCGCCTTTCCTACGGCGCAAGCATTATGGAAATGGCCATAGACACAGGCAGCATCATAACCGACAAAGGCGAACTTCCCATTATGGAACTTGAGCTTGAGCTCTACGCCGGCGACCCGGCAGACGTAAAGGCCCTGGGAGAAAAGCTCGAAGAACGCTTCGGTCTGGTTCCCGGCAACGAATCTAAACTCAAGAGAGGCCTGGACCTCATCAGAAGCTGATGCTTTCCCGATCAAAAAAACTTTAACACCGGTCAAAGACCGGTGTTTTTTTGTATCATTCACCCGACAGACGAAAATCCAGATCATAGGGCAGATCAGAGCCGCTCATAAGCTTCCAGAGCTTTACGGTCATCAGTTCCCCTTCTCTTATGTCCGGCACTATGAGAAAATGCTTTCCGTCTTCACCGCAGACGATTTTCGCGGCATCTTCGTTCCTTCCTTCGGCAGCAAGGGCATAAGCATAGTACAGCAGGCAGCGGGGATCACCCAGCATCGGGTCTGTTTCAGGCGAATATCCGGCGGACCTTTTTCCGTCGAACATTGCGATGGTTTCCGCCGACAGACCGTTATCGTAAAATGTGCGAAGAGTTTCTCTCGCTAGGCAGAGATCAAAGGGCCTCATTTCATATGCCTTCATCATCAGGGAGATTTCCTTTTCATGATCTCCCGTCTGACGCGCCGCAATGGCAAGGGAATAGACCGACCAGACGTTTTCCTGCAGACCGCGGGATCTTTCAAGCCATTTCACAGCCTCCTCATAGTGCTCAGACGCGAGCATGGCAGTACCGAGCATGTAGCATGAATACCAGTTGTCTGCGTCATTTTTAAGTAAATTTTCCCACTCAGATCCCAGACAATAGGAGAGAGGTACATCCTCCGGGTCGTGAAGACCTGCAGTTCCGGTCTCACGCAGTCTTACCCAGTCCTCCTGCTCCCTCTGCAGCGGGCCGAAATCCAGATGCCTGCAATCCCTTATGTTTTCAAGCGCCGCCCAGCCGTCATCCATAGGGATAAGCAGTTCGGCAGGCCTTTCTGCCATTGCCGAGGTGTCCGTCAGAAGTTTTTCCAGCGCCTCTTCAGTAATACGCTCATTGAGTCTGTCCTCAATTTCCTTCTGAGCCTCAGACCAGGCCCCGTGAAGCTTTTCCGGATCTCCCTTCACTGGGCCGTAAACCTCACACCATTCCCAGACAGCGTGTCCCTCCATGGGAAGACATTCATACTGACTGTGAGCAAGACCGCACTGTATCTCATCGTAATCGCCGCCGCAATTATCCGCCGTCAGAAAGTTCATCCATTTCTTTCCACCGCGGAAATTACCCCAAATGAAAAGTTTTCGTCCCTTAAGCAGGGAGCTTGAGGTCTGGACCAGACCGCAGCCGTCCCTTCCGACCTGCGCCACATAGCGGCGTCTGTCATGATCCGTCGTCCAGAAATAGTCCTTTGCGCGTTTTCCCCTGAGCGGATAAGTCATATCCTCCGTGACATCGATTTTGACAACGCTGTTGTTCAATGTGGTATAAGCCTGCTGGGCAGGAACAATAACTCTGTCCCCTTCCCTCTGGACAACGGCGATATTGCTCCACCAGTACATGGGCACAGTCTCATCAGAAGTATTGACCAGACGTACGCGTGAAAACAGGCAGTCAGCTCCGTCCGGGATCCAGAAGTCCATCTGCACGACAGTCCTGCGAATGCGCTCATACCAGTAAAAGCGCAGCACCTCCGTACCGTCGTCAAGGACGGTCCTTGCAGTATTTACGGTTTCACAGGTATAGGGATGATGACCGCGGAAGCCGCAGTTCCACTCAATTCCTCCCGAGGTCCACGCATTGCGTACAGCCAGGTTGCAGGGACGCACTACGGTATTGGTAAACAGAAGCCCGCGGTCCGTGCTCTTATCTGTAAGAGACCAAAGTTTACCCCCGAGCTGCGGAATAAATACTGCGCGCAGCTTTTCATTTTCCAGAACAGCGGCGGTATATTCCGTCGCTGTCAGCGACCTGTCGTACATATCCTGGTACCTGTAGGGATATGACGTGGCAACGTTCCCGTAGTTGATGAACAGGCCGTCTTTTTCATTTAGTCCTTCATCGTCACGAAGATCCGCAAGGTTTATTTTGACAGAAACAGGCGGAAGACTGTTCAGTTCTCCCATGTCTGCCGCGGGAATTGTTATCTTCTCAAGTTTCAGCATATCATTTTCCACCTAAACACCGATAAAGCTTGTTGACGGAAGTAATTGTACCACAGCCTCAGCTCCATGCCTAACAAATACATAAATCGGTGGCAATTTCATACCGCAATATGTATAATGGATGCCGGAAAAGCCAGACGCTTTCCGGAGGGAGTTATGGGAGACAAGATTAATTTGATTTTCGACTGCGACGGGACTCTTATCGATTCCTATGCCGCCATTACGGACGTTATCTGCCGGGCCTTTGCAAAGCACGGCCTTGACTGCGATCCGCAGTATGTCAGAGAACTGTGCCTTTATGAAAACGTAGGCTTCTGCATGGAAAAGATCTCCGAAGAAAACGGACTTGATGCGGATATCATCAAGGAAGAATATAAGAATACAAAAGAAAAAACGGAACTCATAAGCCTCTATCCCAATGTACGCAAGGTGTTGGAGGACAGCCGGTTCAGGTGCTTTGTATATACCCACAGAGGCAGCAGCTGCCATGAGATATTCAAATGTCTGGGCATTGAAGATGCCTTCGCTGATATCATTGATTCAAGCTACGGTCTGGAGAAAAAGCCCAGCGGCCGCGGTGTTGAATACCTGGTCGAAAAATACGGTCTTGACAAATCCGCGACCTACTATGTCGGCGATCGCAGCATGGATATTGAATGCGGGCTCAACGCAGGCGTAGGCACCATTTTTTTCAAAAGCAGCGGCCTTGATATCGACTGCTCAAGGGCAGATTTTGCAGTATCGGATTTAAGTGAGATCCCCGCTGTAATTTTACGGTAAGTTTCAATACGCGCCGGCAGCGCAAAAAAACGGCGCATATTTCTGCACCGTTATTGTTTTAGTTTTCTTTTCTGATAAGATCGCCTGGCTGTATTCCGTCCGGAGCGTTGATGACCATGGTACGCATGGGTGTAGCAGAACGATCAATTGAACTGCCTTCAGCGTCAATAATATTTTCGATACGGAACTTTCTTCCGCACTGGCCGGGTGTGACCACCTCAACCTCGTCTCCTATGGCAAAGGGATTGCGGGTGACGATCTCGACCTTGCCTTTTTCAGAAGCCTTTGAAGCGCTTCCGATAAAGAGCCAGCTGCGCTGATAGCCTTCGTTGTCGGGAGAAATAGACTCCTTGTCATCAAGGTAGAAGCCTGTAGCAAAAGGACGGTGGCTTGTGGTATCCAGTTCTCTGTGAATAACAGCGGCGTCCTTTTCGTTATGCATGTCGTACTTGCCGTCCATGACCATGCGGTAAGCGTTGACCACGGTCCCGATGGAGTAAGGAGTACGCATACGTCCCTCGATCTTGAAGGAGCAGAGGCCTGCTTCCGCAAGGCGATCGAGAATATCTATGCAGCACATTTCCTTGGAGCTGAGAATGGTGGTTCCCCTTTCATCCTCTTCGATTTTGTAGTATTCGCCGGGGCGCTTCTCCTCCATGAGATAGTAATTCCAGCGGCAGGTCTGAGCGCATTCTCCTCTGTTTCCGCTGCGTCCGGCAAGGTAGGCGGAAAGAAGGCAGCGTCCGCTGTAGGACATACACATCGCACCGTGAACGAAGCCTTCCAGCTGCAGCTCCTTAGGAGCCTTTGTCCTGAGTTCGGCTATCTGTTCAATGGACAGTTCTCTTGCCAGGACAACACGCTTTACGCCCATATTCCAGTACATTTCCGCGGTCTTATAGTTAGTGCAGTTAGCCTGGGTACTGAGGTGGACCTCCATGTCAGGGTGGCGTTCCTTGATCTCACAGATGGCGCCTATGTCGGAAACGATTACGGCGTCAACGCCCATATTTTTAAGCTCGCCGGCATATTCGCCTATGCGGGGTATTTCGTCATTTCTTGCAAAACAGTTGACAGTAACGAAAAGACGCTTTCCTTTTGCGTGGATCTCCTCAGCTGCCTTAGCCAGGTTTTCCATGGTAAAGCCAACCTTTTCGGCTCTCATCTGCATAAAGGGTCCTCCGCAGTATATGGCATCAGCACCGTACTTGAGAGCAGTTCTTATTCCTTCCATATCGCCGGCAGGTGCCAGCAGTTCAACGTGTCCGAGATCACTCATTTTATATCTCCTTTTCTTCTGCCCGTTTATGCTAACACAAGTTTGTGGTAAAATAAAGAGCTAAAGTTGTTCTTTACCATAAGGTAATATTAAAGGAGCAAACTGTTACAGGAGTAATATGAGATCTAAAAACATACCCGAAATCATGGCCCCCGTCGGTGGAGAAGAGCAGCTGAAGGCTGCCGTAAGACTTGGAGCTGACGCTGTATATTTCGGAATGCAGAACTTTAACGCAAGACGAAACGCGGACAATTTTGCCGGCGACGGTCTTGCCGATACCATAAAATACTGCCACAGCCACGGAGTAAGAGTCTATCTGACCGTAAACACCCTGGTCATGGATGAGGAAATAGAAGCCCTCCATAATGCGGTGGATACTGCTGCCATGGCCGGTGCCGACGCCATCATCGTTCAGGACCTGGCAGTCGCCCGCTACGCTCACGAGACCTGGCCCGAACTGCCTCTCCACGCATCGACTCAGATGGCCGTATGCAACGTAAACGGCGTAAAAGAGTTATTGGGCTACGGCTTTAGCAGAGTGGTGGTCGCAAGGGAGCTTTCCCTTAAGGAAATTCAGAAGATAATCGATGAAACAGACGCTGAGATAGAAGTTTTCGTTCACGGCGCTCACTGTATGAGCGTCTCAGGAAACTGCTACCTGTCGGCAATGATAGGCGGAAGAAGCGGAAACCGCGGCCTCTGCGCCCAACCCTGCAGGCTGGACTGGGAGCTTGACGGAAAAGATCACGCCCTTTCCCTTAAGGATCTTTCCTACATAAGCCACCTGAAAGAGCTTTGCAATGCAGGGGTCTCGGCCGTCAAAATCGAAGGCCGCATGAAGCGTGCGGAATATGTCGCAGCCGCCGTCACCGCGTGCAGAGACGCCATGGAAGGCCGTAAACCTGATCTGGAAACCCTCCGTGCAGTCTTTTCCCGCAGCGGCTTTACCGACGGCTACCTGACAGGAAAACAGGGACCGGATATGTTCGGCTACCGCACTAAAGAAGACGTTACAGCGGCAAAGGACGTACTGGATAAACTGGCAAAACTCTACGAAAAAGAGCCCCAGACTGTTGCCGTGGACATGCTACTTTATGCTCAGGAAAATGAAGAGAGTCAGCTTACTGCCTCAGATTACAACGGTAACATAATCACTGTTACCGGAGACATACCTCAAAAGGCCATTAACCGCCCCATAAGCGAAGATTCTGCCAGAAGGAGTCTTGAAAAGACCGGCGGGACCATGTTCAAGTTAGAGCGTCTGGACTGCACTTTGGGAGAAGGCATCATGCTTCCGGCATCTTCACTCAATGAAATGAGAAGAAAAGCCCTGGACGGACTTCTGGAACTCAGGACAAACACCCCCGTCTATACAAAGAATGACTCAAAGGAAAACTTGACGGTTCTTCCACAGTCTTCGCCTCTTAACACCAGAGATAAAGTCACCTACCGTTACCGTTTTGAAAAGGCGTCTCAGATCTTTGAGGACATTGAGGACGACGCCATAGTCATACTTCCCATTTCAGAAATTGAAAAAAAGGCAGATCTCCTTTCACATTTCGGAGAGAATCTGGCAGTTGAGATGCCTTCGGTACTCTACCCGGGCAATGAAGAAAGACTGGCAAATCGACTTGCCGTCCTTAGAGACAAAGGCCTGACCAAGGCTGTCTGCGGCAATATTTCGACTATAAGAGCTGCCCGAACCGCAGGTCTTCAGATCCTCGGCGGAATGGAGCTTAACATCATCAACTCCGTAAGTCTTGAAGAATACCGCAAACTTGGCCTTAAAGACGCCATGGTTTCCTTTGAGCTTTCCTTTGCGAAAGTCAGGAAGCTTCAGAACGCCCTTCCCTTCGGCCTTGTGTGCTACGGCTATCTGCCTCTTATGAAACTGAGAAGCTGTCCCAAACGCGGTCCAAAGGGCTGCGCAGACTGCAGCGGTCTTAATTACCTTACAGACCGCATGGACGAACACTTCCCCCTCATCTGCCGCGGCAAGGAGTATTCAGAGCTCCTTAACTGTGTCCCCCTTTACGTCGGTGATAAATCAATTCCCCGCTGCGCTTACAGGCTCCTTTATTTCACTATTGAAAGCCCCGAAGAATGCCGTAGAATAAGCGTCATGTTCAAAACCGGCAAAACTCCGGAATTCCGCAGAACAGGAGGACTCTATTTCAGAGATTTACAGTAATGAACGACAACATATTCGTATCAAGAAGTTCAAGCGCCTGCGGCTTTGCAGTCACAGCCGACCTATACGTAAACCTGATCCAGAAGCTGCGACTGAAGCGCAAAGGAATAGGCTCATTCTATCTGGAACCGGGCCACTATGAAGCCTTTTTCATACTGGGCAGCATGAACAGCAATACAATAGAGTTCGACGTGGATGAAAGTACATCCCGCATTGAGCTGGAGCTTGACCCGGGACTTGCTAAACACGTCATAAGCAAAAAATAAAAAATACCTCTGCAGCGTTTCAGACTGCAGAGTTTTTTTACTAACCCATAGGTTCAAAATCGTGGAGCAGGATGCTGGTCATATCAAAGTAAATTGACAGGACGGAATCGCCGTTGTTTGCCTGAACCAGCTCTACTGTCCTTCTTCCGGATTCATCATCCTTGAAGAAATAAGTCACAACGTAATCACCAATGCCTTCCCAGTCAGCAAAGGCAGGATCGTCGGTGGATGTCAGGTGAGAAATGAGCCAGTCATTGCCTACTTCATCAACGAAGGAGTCCAGTTCAAAGTAACCGTCATAAGTGTACATGATGGCGCCATTGGAATCGTAGGTTGACATGTTGAAGCTCAGGTCATCCTCAATGGACATGATAACGTGCTGATCTCCGGAATAGAGGTTATCCATCCAGCATCCGACCAGGTCTTCCTTTTCAATAGACACAGTGCTGATGTACTCATCAACGCATTCGCCTGTCTTGGGATCGACTACGTAGGTGGTGGGGTAATCAAAGCTGTACTTAATTCTAAGATTGCCGTCCTTACCCATGGAAATGCCGTCGCACCAACCGTCGTCAATGGGCTCACCGTAAATGTCGGTAAGAGTTTCAAAGTAATTAACAAGGCTGCCGTCGCTGCCGATGACAGTAAGGCTTGCGCTGAAATATCCGGGGAAATAGAAATTGCAGTCATCGTCGATAACGAAGTTGCCGGCAGGCCAGTCGTTCATAGGTTCGGAGGTCCACTCAAGGCTTCCGTCGACCGGGTTGAGGCAGTATACCACGTCTTCTTTGGTGAAGACGAAGCCTGCGGTGGTAGGTCCGATGACGGTGTAGTTATCAACCTGAGCTACGTACTGTTCCTCGGTAACGTAGTTCCAGAGAGTGTTGCCGCTTGCGGTATCGACAGCGTTTATCCCAGCATAGACAGCGGCTTCATCGGTGTAATACTCATAGAAATTGTAAGTCATGTTCCCAGCTTCAATAACGTAGCAGAGATTTCCGCCCTCGGGGAGAGGTTCAACATCCTTGGCAGGAACTGCTTCAGGCTCGCTGTCGATAAGGGTAACACCGGTATCGGTAGGAACAAGTTCCTGTTCAGTCTGGCCTTCGGTTTCGGTCTGTGTATTCACAGGATCATCCGCTGAGTCACCGCTTTTTCCGCAGGCTCCAAAGGACAGGCACATTGCAAAAGCAAGGGCGACTGCTAAGATTTTTTTCATTTTGTCTTTTCTCCTTTCATCAGAGCTTCCGCCCATTGGCTCAAGTCATCCAGTATGGGCATAAGCTTGTCACAGGTCTCGGTCGTTGAATATTCAACGCGTACGGGAACTTCAAGGTATTCGGTACGCACCACAAGTCCGGCATCCTCAAGTTCTCTCAGGGAACTGGCCAGCACGGTATTGGACACACCGCCCACCCTTCTCTTCAGCTCGTTGTAGCGAAGACTTCCCTTGTTGTTGAGGGCGCAGATTATCTGCATTTTCCACTTTCCGCCTATGACCGACATGGCATAGTTCAGCGGGCAGCTTTCCAGACACGGACAGTCATAATGAGTTTCGATCATAGTAAGTTTTTCCTTATCTGGTATTAAAAATGTAAGTTATTGAATATGTTGACGGGGTATTATATCATAAACTCCGGTAATAAAAAACTACCTGCTTTATTTTAAGTATTTAACCAAGGAGTATCAGATGTATTATTTATTCCAGGGCCTGCTTCTGGGCCTGGCCTATGTGGCGCCCATAGGAACGCAGAACATGTTTGTCATCAATACGGCGCTTACTCAGAAGAGAAAGCGCGTTCTTCTGACAGCCCTCATAGTCTGTTTCTTCGACATTACCCTTGCCGTGGCATGCTTCTATGGCGTTGGCGCTCTTATAAGCACCCATCCTCTCATTCAGCTTATTGTTGTGGGAATAGGCGGCCTGGTAGTTATCTGGCTTGGCATTGGCCTTATCAGGTCCAGGAGTTCTCTCGACACGGGAGTTGATACCAACATTCCCATAGGCAAGATCATTACAACAGCCTGCGTCGTCACCTGGTTCAATCCTCACGCAATCATTGACGGTTCAATGCTTTTCGGCACTTACAGAGCAACCCTTCCGGGAAATGCGGGGACCATGTTCATCATCGGCGTTTCCTGTGCCTCAGCTCTCTGGTGGTTCGGCATGTCCACGGTGGTAAACCTTTTCAGGGCAAAGTTCACAGACAAACTGCTGCGCATCATCAACATAGTCTGCGGAATCATAATCGTATTCTACGGATGCAAGCTTCTCTACAGCGGAATTCAGCTGCTGCAGAATATGAAATAGTCACAAACATAAACCGATCTTTAAGGCCGCCTTCGGGCGGCTTTTTATTTTCATTAAACGACTGACGGGCAGATGTGCTGCACCGGCGGCCCCCAATGGTCACCTTGCGCAGCACATCTGCTCTCTTGTTTTTTCGCAAAAAAAACAAGGCCTCTAATGAGACATACTCAAAGGAGGTAAAAATGAATATGAAAACGGAAGATAAGCCCTCGGAATGGGTGAAAGACAGCAAATGTTCGGTACAAGTGGGTAAAAGCAAGCGTCCAGCAAGGTACAATAACACTGATATGAGAGAAATAACAATTTGTGCTATGGACGGTTTTGCGAAAAGACTCACTGCCCTGCGTATGGCAAGAGGCATTTCCGCAAGAGAAATGAGCCTTTCCATCGGAATGACGGCAAATTATATAAACAGTATCGAAAGCGGAGAGAACTACCCTTCAATGGCAATGTTCTTTGAGATCTGCGATTACCTGAAGCTGAGTCCAAAGGAATTCTTCGGGTATACGGAGCTGAAAACCGAACATAGGGAAGAGCTGAAAAGGCATATCGACAGGCTCGACTCCGATAAAGCGGAGCTGATACTGAAGTTGGTCAAACTCATTGAGAATTAGGAGGAAATATGAAAAAGAAAAGAGGATTTTTAGGTAAAGTATTCATCGGACTGGTAGTTCTCGTTTTGATCGGGGCATTTTTCGGAGGCGGAAAAACAAAGGACACAAAAGAAACTGCTGCAGCCGCAGTTCAGGAACAAATCCCCGCGGTCCCCCCGGTACAGGCAGCACAGCCGCAGCCCACCGCCGCAGCGCCTGAAGAAACAAATACTGCTGCGCCGGCTGGAGAAGCACCGAGCCAGCCGGAAGAAAGTCCCGCACAGGAGGCTGAAGTCAAAAGCACGGGAATACGCCCGGAACTTAAGGAATTCCTTGATTCATACGAGGCATTCATGGACGAGTACTGCGAATTTATGGAAAGCTACAACGCGTCTGACATTACCATGCTGACAAAGTACGCCGAACTTCTTGCCAAGTATTCCGACTTTGCCGAAAAGGTCGAGAAATGGAACTCGGAAGATATGAACAACGAAGAGCTGATCTACTATACAGAGGTCAACACCAGAGTCAGCGTCAAGCTCCTGAAAGTATCCCAGACGCTGTAAAGTGAACATAAAAAGAAAACTCCCGCAGTCCGCCGGATGTCGGCCGCGGGAGTTTTTTATTATATTAAAGATCGATATAGAGTACCACAGGGCAATGGTCACTGCCTAAAACGTCGCCTCTTATGACCACGTCCTTTATCTTAGGAGCAATACGATCTGAGACGATGAAATAGTCAATTCTCCATCCAACGTTTCTTTCCCTGGCCTTCATGCGGTAGGACCACCAGGTATACTCCACTTTTTCCGGGTAGAGGTAGCGGTAAGAATCGGTAAAACCGCAGGCAAGCAGTTCACCGAAGGCCCCTCTTTCTTCATCGGAGAAGCCGGCGTTGCCCACGTTGGTCTTGGGGTTCTTCAGGTCTATCTCATTGTGAGCCACGTTCAGATCGCCGCACATGATCAGGGGCTTCTTTGCGTCAAGCTTCTTCAGGTATTCCCGGTTTGCAGCCTCCCAGGCGAGTCTGTAATCGATCCTGGCAAGTCCGTCCTGAGCATTGGGAGTGTAGTTGGTTATCATGTAAAACCCGGGGAATTCAAGGGTTATGGCTCTTCCTTCAGTATCATGACCTTCTGCATCAATATTCATATTCACCCACATAGGCTCATCTTTGACAAAGATGGCCGTTCCGGAATAGCCCTTTTTCACCGCGCTGTTCCAATACTGGTGATAACCGGGAAGATCGACCACGGCCTGACCGGGCTGGCACTTGGTCTCCTGTATGCATATGATATCCGGGTCTTCTTCTTTAAGGAACTCTACCAGTCCCTTGCCCATGCAGGCGCGGATGCCGTTTACGTTCCAGCTGATTATTTTTTTCATATTTTCCTCACTCTATAGTGCCGCAGAATTCAATGGATTTCAGTTCAGTATATTAGAAAAGTACAAATAGTTCAATTGCCAAAGTAATCTTTTATTTTGAGACATGTTTTGGTAAAATAATACTGAACCCAAACAATTGATGTATTTTAATCAGGAGTATTTATGACCGAAAGAACATCACTTTATGCTGAGAATCTTCAGCGGATGATCCGTAAAGAGACCATCTCATTCGCCGGGGACCCTGATCTTACCAAATTCCGTGAATTTCACGGAATTCTGAAAGAACTTTTTCCAAACATCTTCAAGGTCTGTGAAATCAAGGATTTTGAAGGTTCTCTCCTTCTCAGGTGGCCGGGAAAAGACCCGTCCCTCGGCCCTGTCATGTTTATGAACCACCACGACGTGGTAGAAGCCACAGGTCAGTGGACACACGAGCCTTTCTCCGGCGACATCGCCGAAGACAGAGTCTGGGGCAGAGGTACCGTTGATACTAAAGGCGGCCTCTGGGCCATGCTTCAGGCTGGTGAAGAACTTGCTGCCGCAGGCTTTTTTCCCCAGCGAGACCTGTACTTTGAATCAGCCTGCACTGAAGAAACTACGGGCAAAGGCGCGGATATGATCTCCCGCTATCTGGAAGAACAGGGCATACATCTTGAAATGAGCTTTGATGAAGGCGGAATGATCATGGACGATCCCATAGGCGGTGCCGACGGCACCTTCGCCATGGTCGGCATGGGTGAAAAAGGCTGCGCAGATATTAAGTTCATCGCTAAATCCAACGGCGGTCACGCATCAACTCCCGGCCCTGATACCCCCCTGGTCCGTCTTGGCAAATTCATGGCGGAAATTGAAAAGAAGGACCCCTTCAAAAAAGAGATCTCTCCCATAACAGAAGCAATGTTCAGAAAGCTCGGACCCTATATGGGCGCCATAGGCAAAGTGCTGGGACATCCCAAACTATTCGGACCGCTGATCAAGGCTGTTATGCCGTCAGTATCATCAACTGCAGGCGCCATGCTGAAGACAACTCTGGCTTTCACAATGGCCAAAGGCTCCGAAGGGACCAACGTCCTGCCCCAGGAAGCCTGGGTCATCGGAAATATGCGCTACTCCCACCATCAGGGTCTTGAAGGTTCACTTGATGCCATACGTCCCATAGCCGACAAGTATCAAATCGAGATACAGGTTCCTGACCCAGGTCAGCCATCAGGTCTGGCGGACATAAACCACAGAGCTTTCGCCCTGGTCGAGGAAGCCCTTATGGCGACTCGAAAAGATGTGGATGCTGCAGTTCCTTATGTCATGACAGGCGCTTCCGATTCCAGATACATGGACCGGATCTGCTCGGACTGCATACGCTTCCTGCCCTTCAAAATAGACGAACAGCAGCTGACCAGCATTCATGGACTCAATGAAAACATTTTCATCAGCGAGCTTGAACCCGCTGTTGACTTCTACAAATATCTCATGACCCATTTATAACTCCGGAGGAAACAATGGCAACCGAAAAGAAAGAAAACAAAGGACTTGATATAAGCACAAGGTCCGTAGTCATAGCCGTAGCGGTCATTCTCGCATTAATGATCATTACATACGTCCTTACACTGGTAATTCCCGGCGGCGCCTTCCGCTACAGCGAAGCCGGCGAGATCATCGGCGACAGCTTCACTTACATCGATGGCGGAATTCCCTTCTGGAAATGGCTCCTGTCCCCAATTCTCGTCCTTGGCGCCGACGGATCAGCCACTCTCATTGCAGTCATAATATTCCTCCTTGTCATAGGCGGAGTATTCAATTCCCTTGGGGAAGCAGACATTATGAGCTACATGCTCAATAAGATCGTTCACCGCTTCTTTGACAACAAGTATAAGCTTCTGACCATTGTCAGCGTTTTCTTCATGGCCATGGGTACTCTGGTAGGTTCCTTTGAGGAATGCATCCCTCTGGTTCCCATAGTTGTAGGCGTTGCAGTCGGCCTTGGCTGGGATCCCCAGCTGGGGTTGGGCATGTCTCTTCTGGCCGTATCCTGCGGCTTTGCAACAGCCATGACCAATCCCTTTACCGTTGGTGTTGCACAGAGCCTGGCTGGTTTGCCCATGTTCTCCGGCATCTGGCTGAGAGCAGTGGCCTTCGTCATCATCGGCGGCGCCCTCCTTCTCTTCCTCCACAGCTACGCAAGAAAGGTTGAAAACAAGGACCTAAAACTTAACGAAAATGATTTTGCTGCCGACCCCAAAAAAGACAAAGCTCTTCTGTGCTTCGGCCTTATTCTCGGTGCAGGGATTCTCCTGGTCCTCAGTTCGACCTTTATTACAGCTCTTCAGGACTACACCATGATCATAGTAGCTCTCATGTTCCTCATCGCAGGCATTGTCGCTACTCTTGCCGCCGGCAATTCCGCAGGCTTCCTGGGAAAAACGTTCCTGAAAGGTGTCCTTACTATAGCTCCTTCCATTGTTCTAATTCTCATGGCAGCCTCCATCAAGTACACCATGGTAGAAGCTAAGATACTTGATACCATACTCCACTCAGCAGTGAATATTGCTTCGGGAATGCCTAAATTCGCGGTCATTCTGTTCATCTACCTCATTACTCTGGTCATGAACTTCTTCATTTCTTCAGGCTCCGCAAAGGCAATTCTTCTGATCCCCCTTCTGGTACCCATGGCGTCTCTCTTCGGGATCAGTTCCCAGCTGGTGATTCTGGCCTACGTTTTCGGTGACGGTTTTTCCAACGTCTTCTATCCCACCAATCCGGTAACTCTCATAGGCTGCAGCGTTGCCGGCATAAACTACGGACAGTGGGTAAAATTCAGCTGGAAGTTCCAGATCCC
>JAKSSR010000021.1 GCA_024402995.1 Clostridia bacterium
GGGCAGTTCTTTGCGCAGAAGCCGCAGTATACGCAGCCGTCTGCACATGTCAGCTTACCCTTTGCAGCCTTCTTGATGCGGCTGCCGACGGTGACCAGCTGAGCGTGATCAGTTGCAGCAATGTGATAATCCTGAGTCATGGTAATTGCCTTTTCTGGGCAGAAGTCTGCGCAGGTTCCGCAGAAGGTGCAGGAGGTAAGGTCGAATTCATAAGTGATCTTCTGACCGCCTTCTACGTCTTCGTAGGTGCGGGTAATAGCGGAGGGCGAGCAAACCTTTACGCACATTCCGCAGTTTACGCACTTTTCAGCGTCGTAAGCAATACGTCCTCGGTAATCAGGCGCGGGGGGAATTTCAGGCACCTTGAAGGGATATTCAACGGTGCTGGGCTTGGTGAATACGTTATGAATTGCTTCTTTTAAGAACGGCAGAATCATTTGTACATCGCCTCCCTCTTAGCTTTCAGGATCTGTGTTGCCTGATAGAGACCGTCTACGACGGTTTCGGGTCTGACTGCACAGCCTGCAATAGAAACGTCTACGTGGATGTAATCGTCCAGAGGAGCCTCAACGGAGTAGCTTCCCTTGAATACGTTGCCGCTCTTGGGGCAGGATCCGAGGGAAACAACAACCTTGGGTTCGGGTACCTGGGCGAGGATGCGCTCAAGTCTGGCCTTGGACTGACTGGTAACAGGACCGGTTACGCAGATGATGTCTGCGTGTCTTGGAGAGCCTGCGAGCTTGAAGCCGAAACGCTCTGCGTCGAAACGCGGAGTGAGGCATGCTACGAGTTCGATGTCGCAGCCGTTGCAGGAACCGGTGTTAACGTGGTAAAGCCAGGGAGACTTGGCGGTAGAGTTAATGATCATTTTCTTAAACATACTTGCCTGCCTCCTTTAGAGTCCGAGCCATACCAGGATCAGGGATGCTGCTGCGAGAGCTGCAACGATGGTCCAGTAGAACTTGAACAGATGCTCAATCTTGAGTCTTGCGCAGATTGCGTTGAGAGTGGTCATGGAGACCAGAGTGATCACGATGTCGATGGCAACGAGAATGACAGCGTTGAGTGCAACGATGCCGGTGTCGATGCCGCCAAGGAACAGAGCAGTGAACAGAGAGGTCATGATGAACATCTTGACTGCAGTATTGAGCTTGAAAACGCCTAAGGGTGCACCGCTGTATTCTACCAGGGGGCCTTCGCAGATTTCGGTTTCAGCTTCTGCTACGTCGAAAGGCTTGGTGCCGACTTCGGCGGGAATGACAAGAAGCATTGCCAGTGCTGCGGGAACAAGGCTCCAGTGGAACAGGCCGCATCCGTTGGCCTGCTGCCAAGCGGTGATGTCAGCCATGCTGAATGCCAGTGCGCTTCCGCCTACCTTCTTGGATACTGCAAGCAGCACCATGACGAGGGGGAATTCATAGGACATCATAGTTACCATTTCACGGGAAATACCGATGCCTGCATAGGGGGAACCGGATGCGGAACCGCCGACGATGAGGCAGACAGCGGGAACTGTGAGCAGGTAAAGGATTACGATAAGGTCAGCGCCGGTTCCGAATACGTTGGTACCGAAAACGGGAACGAACAGACCGAGGATGACCAGGCCTACGAAGCCGACAACGGGAGCCAGCAGATAAACTGTCTTGTTGGCAGCTGCGGGAACGATGGTTTCCTTACCCATGAGCTTGAAGAAGTCATAGGTGGGCTGAAGAATCGGGGGGCCTACACGATGCTGCATGCGAGCAACGACCTTACGGTCGATACCGGCGAGCAAGAGACCGATCACTACCTGGAACAGAAGTCCCGGGAAAATAAGAATCTGTAAAAGTGTCTGTAAAATCTCCATATGCTCACCTCCTTACTTCATGAAAACGTTGAACCAGACGGTTACGATAGCGAGAGCGACAACTACCCACAGAGCGTAATCGTTGACGATGCCGGAATGGAGATTATCCATAAAGCTGAAGTAGCCCTTCCAATCTTTCTTGAAGCCCCAGAACAGGTCGGAGCCGGAAACATGGGAGAACGGGCTTGCTTCGCCGCCGAAGAAGGTTGCGTACTTTCCGTCGACATTTTCTGCAGTCTCGAGAACAGCGCCGCGGCTCTTCTTGCCGGTGAGGATAACGATTGCTACGGCTGCGAATACTACGACGAAGAGTACCAGCCAGGTAAGGGGATTCCAGAAGCTGAATGCTGCGGGAGCGACCTGGATGTTTTCAACGCCTGCAGCTGCTGCATAGCCGTTGCCCATCATCTTGTCGATGTAGTTGGTGGCATTGAGAACTGCGTTGGTAGCCGGAGCGAGGAACCACTTGTTGACGAAGTCATAGAAGACACCGACCAGTAAGCAGAGTGCGCTCATGATCCACATGGGCAGACGCATGCTGAAGGGAACTTCCTCAGTCTTCTGGAGTTCGATCGGGCACTGGCCGAAGAATACAGCCTGGGTGACCTTGATGAAGGAAGCCAGAGTCATGACAGAGACAACGACGGCAACGACGGTGATGAAAGCGAAGTAAATGTGTCCGCCTTCAACAGCCTTTTCGAAGGCTGCCTGGTAAACCATCCACTTGGAAGCGAATCCGTTGAAGGGAGGCATACCGGCAATGGAGAAAGCACCGACAAGGAAGCAGATGGTAGTCTTGGGCATCTTCTTGGAGAGGCCGCCCAGCTTGTCCAGGTTGGTGGTGCCTGTTGCGTAGAGAACTGCGCCAGCGCAGAGGAAGAGCAGTCCCTTGAACAGAGTGTGGTTGAGTGCGTGGAAGAGACCTGCGGTGACGCCCAGTGCGCTGCCAAGACCGATGGCGGTGATGACATAGCCGATCTGGGAGATGGAGTGGAATGCAAGGAGTCTCTTGAAGTCATGCTGTGCAAGAGCCATAGTGACGCCGACAAACATGGTGACTGCACCGAAAGCGGTGAGCAGGACCTGCATGGAACCCTTGTCCATAGTGTTGAACAGGATGTATACAAGTCTGATGATAGCGTAGACGCCAGCCTTGTTTACCATGCCGGAGAAGACCATGGAAACAGAGGTGGGAGCAACAGCATAGGAGTCTGCAGCAGGCATATGGAAAGGAACGATGTAAGCCTTTACGCCGAGTCCGGTGAACATCAGAGCCAGAGCGAGAACGCTGGTGGGAGTGGTGTTGTTGACCAGAATGGAAGCCAGCTGAGCCATATTCAGGGTGTGGCACTGTGCATACAGAAGAGCGATACCGAGGAGGGTCATGGAAGAACCCATGGAACCGATGACCAGGTACTTGAAGCCGGCTTCGAGAGCGCCGAAGCTTCTGTTTCTGAAGCAGGTCAGGCCTACTGCTGTGAAGGTCATGATTTCAATCATGATGAACATGTTGAAAACGTCGCCGGTGAGGACGAGGCCCAGTACGGAACCGGACATCATGAGCAGCAGAGTGTAATAGTTGTAGATATCATCGTCTCTGTCCATGTAGCGGATAGAGTAGATGACGGACATCAGGACGGTAAAGACAACGATGAGTGCGAAGAATGCGCCCAGAGCGTCGATTTCGTAACCGATACCGATAGCCCATCCCTTGATGGGGGACCAGTTACCCATCCAGTAGCTGATGATCTCGCCGTCGAAAACGACAGGCTTTACGATGAGAGCGATGAGTGCGAAGACCCATGCTGCATCGAGGACACCGACAGCCTTGCAGAGCTTGTCATGATTCTTGCCGAAGATGGCGCAGACGAAAGCTCCCAGGAATAAGGACATGACGGCGATTACAGGGAAATGTACATAACTCATTTATCCACGCAGCCTCCTTATTTCGTCAGTGTTGGTTGTCTTGTACTGCTGGTAGAGCTTTACTACCAGAGAAAGTGCCATAGCGTCAACGCAGGCGCCGATAACGATGGAGGTCAGGGTAAGAGCCTGGGGAACAGGATCTACGAAGAATGCTCCGCCGTTTCCGAACAGAACGGAATTGGCCATGATATCGGAAATGCTGAAGATAGGAGCAGTTCCGCCCATGTTATAGCCTACGCTTACGATGAAGAGGTTTACGCCGTAGTCAACGATGCCCAGACCGAGGACGACCTTGATCAGGTTCTTGTCGTTGATGATGGTGTAGAGCCCCATGACTACGAGAATGGCGGAAGCTACATAATTAACTGTCATCATATTATTCTTCCTCCTCCTCTTCGTCATTTGCGCCAAGCATGCCGAGCATCATCAGGAGCAGGAAACCTACACCGGTGAGTACCTTATAACCGACTGCATAGCTCATGAAAGTGATAGTACCGCCGGCAAGCATGTCGCCGATCTGACCGAACTTCAGGGTGTTGAAGCAGAAGTTTGCGCCCATGAAGACTGCGATGAGAGCAAGTACTACGTAGATAACAGCGCCGATACCTTCATTGACACGGATGCATTCCATGTTGATGGCTTCTTTTGCTGTCTTGGTGCCGTAACCGAGGTAGATCATGATAGCAGCAGCTGCTACGCAGACACCGCCCTGGAATCCGCCGCCCGGGGATACGGAACCGAAAAGGATAACTACCATACCGAAGATGATAGCGAAGGGAAGCATGGAGTCTGCTCCGCACTTGACGATGATGTTCTTGGTCTTGATGCCGTCTTTCATCTTCATTTCTTAGCTACCTCCTTCTTCTTCTTTCCGCTGCGCAGGATGCAGTGTGCACCTGCAATGGAAGCCAGCAGGATGAAGGATTCGCCGATGGTATCGAAACCTCTGTAGTCGAAGACGATGGAAGCGACTGCGTTGACAGTCTGTGCTTCTTCGGGTTCGGTTTCTACGATGATGGAAGCGACACCGTCAGGAGTTCCGTTATATTCGTCCTTGCTGACGGGATTGTTGTAAAGATCAACTACGTCAAGATAGCTGCCGTCGTAGGAAATGGGGGAATTCTCCGCGATGGAGGTCCAGTTCATTGCTACGCAGGATGCAACAAGAATGATGACGAGGGAGATGAGGGTAATAACTTTCTTCATTACTTTTCTTCCTCCTCCTTCTTGGTTGTCTTCTTGATCGCTACGATGAAGATCGCAGTAGAGAGAACAGCGCCGACAGCTGCTTCGGAGATGGCGACGTCGGGAGCTTCAAGGAGAATGAACTCCAGAGCTGCAAATGCGCCGGTAACGCCGAGAGCGATGACTGCGGACAGCGGCTTCTTAAAGCTTACTGCGAGGAATGCGGAAACCAGCATTCCGACGATTACAAGTGTGTTGAGAGAAAACAGTGCTGCCATTATTCCATATCCTCCCCATACTTGTCACAGACCATTTCCACAGTTTCGACACCGTGGTGATAGCCGGCCTTTGCGATTGCGTGGCCTGCGATCGGGTTGGTCACAATGTAGAAAACGCCCAGGCAGAAAAGCTTAACTGCAAAGCCCCAGTTCATGTCCAGGATGCACAGGGAATAAAGAATTCCGCCGATGATGACACCCAGCATACCGAAGGTTGCAATGTTGGTGCTTGACTGCATTCTGCAGAATGCGTCGGGCATGCGGAGCATTCCGACTACACCTGCGAGAGCGAAGAATACGCTGAATGCGATTAAAACATAAATTGCATAAATCATTATTCGTTCAGGCCTCCTTCCAGGTACTTGGCAACCATGACGCTGCCAACGAAACCGAGGATGGCGGTGACGAGAGCGATGTCCAGATAGACGCTTCTGCCGGTATACAGGGCATACAGAACGAGTGCCATGTCGGAGAGGATGTCTACGGAGTCTGCTGCGACTGCTCTGTCAACAACGCTGGGTCCCTTGATAACTCTGTAGAGGAGTACCAGGGCGAGGACTGCGAAGCAAATGGCGAACCATAATAATCCGGTCATTATTTCCAAATCCTCCCTACCCATTTTTCCAATGTGCCCTTAATGGCGTCGCCGGCTTCGGCTCCGTCCTGGGAAGCAACATCGATCCAGTGAATGTAATAATAGTCCTGACCCTTTTCCTCGACGATGTCCATGGTGATGGTGCCGGGGGTAAGAGTGATGGAGTTAGCCAGCATGGATTCGCCGTATTCGCTCTTGAGGTTTACGGGAACCTTGACGATGCCGGGGTTGACGGGGAGCTTGGGGCTCAGTGCCCTCTTAGCTACATCCCAGTTTGCCTTCCACAGTTCTCCCATGAAGATTACCAGGCAATAGAATACCATGGTAAAGAACTTCGCAGGGTTGAAGAGGTAGAAAGGCGATTCGTGAATAAAGAACTTTGCTGCGAACAGCGCGGTTCCGATGGAAACCACCGCGCCGGAAATGAGAACCTGTGCTGAGGGTTCACCGGCGATGAGGTTTACCAGCTGTCCTGTAATGATCAGCCAGAATATGTAGCATACTATGGCTGTAGACAGGACACTCGGGAAACTTGCCTTTTTCAAAGGTTTTACCTCCAATCTAAGTGATCTGAAACTTGTGTCTATTCAACCTTCAGACTTTCCACAAAATACTCGCGACCGGCCGTAACCCGGAAGTTCTGGCCGCCGCAAAGAGGGCATTGGATCTTCTTTCGATCGATTTCGCTTTCAGCCTGACAGTCTCTGCAGTATACCTTAACGGGTATTTCGGAAACCACCAGTTTAACGCCTTCAGCGATGGTGCCTCTGGTCACTGCCTCAAGACAGTCCTCGATGCACTCGGGGAAAACGCCTGATAAAGCGCCGATCTTAAGATGAATTTCGAGGATGCGCTTGGCCCCTGCCTTCTGGGCTGCGGGGACAGCGGCTTCCACGATACCCTCTGTTATTGCCAGCTCATGCATTTTCTATCTGTCCATGCAGGAGAAGCAGGGGTCGATGCTGGCGATGATCAGGCCGGCATCTGCAACAGAGTTGCCCTTGAGCATTGTGGGAACAGTCGGTGCGTTCTTGAATGTAGGAACGTGTATGCTGACTCTTTCGTTGAATTCGCCTCCGTTGGAAACAACCTTGTAGCAAAGCTGTCCGCGGGGTGCTTCGTGTCTGCACATGTACTCGCCTTCGGGGATCTTGGGGATCTTGGTACCAAGATTGATCTTGCCGTCGGGGAGCATTGCCAGTGCCTGGCGAATGATCTTGATGGATTCGTAGTTTTCCAGAACACGGATAACGACTCTGGAGAAGACGTCGCAGGTCGGATAAGAGACCTTTTCGAAGTCGAAGTCTTCATAGTGAGCGTAGGGAGCATCCTTTCTGACGTCAACACAGACGTTGGAAGCTCTTGCCTGGGGGCCTACGGCACCGATTCTGAGTGCGTCTTCAGTGGTGAGGACGCCGACACCCTGAGTTCTCAGTGCGACGGTCTTGTCGTTGAGAAGGATCTCAGTGAGTCTGTTCATGGACTTTTCGATCTTGTCGAGCATCTCGAGGATGTGCATCTTCTTGACGTCGTCAATGTCTCTTCTTGCGCCGCCGATGGTGACGATACCGTAGTTTACACGGTTGCCGGACAGTTCTTCGAGAACGTCCATGATGGCTTCACGGTCATCCCAGGTATGCATGGAGAGGGAATCGTGGCCTATGATGTGGAGGGCAATGCCGATCCACAGATAGTGGGAGTGGAGTCTTTCCAGCTCTTCGGTGATCACACGGATGTATTCGCCGCGCTTGGGGACTTCCATACCTGCAATGCCTTCCAGGGCCATGGCATAGGTCCATGCGTGGGAGTGAGAGCAAATGCCGCAGACTCTCTCGACCATGACCAGGGTCTGAATGTAGTTTTTCTGGGTTGCCAGCTTTTCGATACCTCTGTGGTTGTAACCGATAAAGACTTCGGCATCCTTGATTTCCTCGCCCTCAGTATAGAGCTTGGCGTGGACCGGTTCCTCCAGAGCAGGATGGTACGGACCAATAGGAACGATATAACTCATTTACTTTCCTGCCTCCTTTCCGGGAAACCTCTGATTGATGAGCTCCTTCATCGGGGTGACAAGGATCTGGCCCTTGTTCTCGCCGATGTCTTCAGGCATGAACAGACGCTTGGATGTGTCGAGACCTTCGAAAGTAATGGGCATAAGCTCACTGATCTCTCTTTCGGCCCACTGGGCACCCAGGTCGTAAATGCTTTCGATGGAGGGCAGAGAATTCTCACCGTCAACGGTGTAGGATTCAATGCCTGTACCCACTTCGTATTCGTAAGAGACGTTGCCCTTGCCTTCCTTGTTGATGAATCCGTGGATCATCGCAAGGGGGACGCCGGCCTCTCTCATACGCTTGGCAGTGGGTACTACCTCATCTTTTGTGATGAAGATTTTCTTGTACTCTTGCATTAACTACCTCTCTGTTTATAAAAATAATAAAAACAAAAAATTAGCGTACATAGTAGTATAACACTATGTACGCTAATTTAACAAGCATTTTTCAGCGTTTTCACACTATATATGCACTTATTTTGTGCAATTTTTAATCAGTATTTTTATACGATTGACATAATACTGAATTAGTCTTATCAGCAGATTCTCGGAAGCTGGGCGCCGGTGAGTTTGGTAAGAACTCTGGAACCTCCGAAAGAGGTCTTGAGGACAAGTCTTCCGGCATGGGCAGCGGTGACAGTTCCTATTATAGCCCCATTTTCCCCTTCAGGGAAGGACTTTATGATCTTAAGCGCTTCCTCCGCCCTGTCCGGGTGGACGACGGCGAGAAGTTTACCCTCGCAGGCACAGTAGAGAGGATCCAGCCCCAGTATGTCACAGGCAGAGCGGACTCCGGGAGCGACGGGAATGTCATCTTCTTTGAGCTCGATCGAAAGATTGGTTCCTTCAATAAATTCGCAGAGAGTAGTTGCAACACCTCCGCGGGTCGGATCGCGCAGAACACGCAGGTCTGAGCCGAGGTCCATGAGAGCTTCAGCGATCTTATTCAGAGGTGCGCAGTCGGAAGTCAAATTGCCCTGGACCAGATTGCTGTTTCTTGCCAGCATGACTGCTGCGCCGTGATCACCTGCGGTCCCGGAAAGAAGGACCACGTCCCCTTCCTGTATCTTTTTAGGGGAAAGGCCGTCATGCTTTACAAAGCCGATCCCGGCGGTATTGATGTAAATGCCGTCTCCCCTTCCCCTTTCGACGACCTTGGTATCTCCGGTGACTATGGATACTCCGGCCTTCTTTGCAGTTTCGCCTATGGACTGGATGATCTTTTCCAGCTGCTCCACTTCAAAGCCCTCTTCGATTATGAAGGAAAGGCTCAGATATTTGGGAATGCCTCCGCCCATGGCAACGTCGTTGACTGTACCGCAGACGGAAAGCTTGCCTATGTTTCCTCCAGGAAAGAAACAAGGACTTACAACAAAGCTGTCCGTAGAGAAGGAAAGCTTGGGAGCACCTTCTACCAGAGCGGAGTCGCCAAGTTCACTGAGGACGTCGTTCTGAAGAAGGGGCACTATCATTTTTTCTATAAGAGCAGAGGTCTTCTTTCCGCCGCTGCCGTAATCAAGGCTTATAATATCACTCATAGTCGTAATCTCCGTATTTATATGCTGCCGCGCAGGCTCCCTCAGAGGAGACCATGCAGGGACCCACAGGATCTTCGGGAAGACATACCTTACCGAAAAGTGGGCATTTGTCAGGACTGATCTTTCCGCAGATAACGTCGCCGCAGCGGCATCCGGGAAGAACCTTACCTTCCGTAAACTTCAGGTCAAAACGCTTTATTGCGTCGTATTTTGCGTACTCGGGACGAATACCCAGGCCGCTCTGGGGAATAGCGCCCATACCGCGCCACAGATCGTCAACCAGGCACAGGTACTTGTTCATCATTGCCTGAGCGGTTGTATTGCCTTCAACTGCGACGGCTCTCTTATACTCATTCTCAATGGCCGCCCTTCCCTCCTTTATCTGCTTAAGGAGCAGATATACGGAAAGGAGAATGTCCTCAGGCTCAAAACCGGCTATAACACCGGGAATATGATATTCATCGGCAAGGAACTCAAAACCCTTAGCTCCTATAATGGTTCCTACGTGACCGGGGCAAAGGAAACCCTGAACGTTGAAATCAGGATCCGCGATCAATGCTCTCAGAGCAGGCTCCACAGTCTTCAGCATGGGCAGAATGGTGAAGTTTTCAACGCCTCTTGCTTCTGCTACAGCTATGGTCGCGGCAGTGCCGGGGGCAGTAGTTTCAAAACCGGCGCCCAGGAACACGACTTGCTTGTCCGGATTTGCTGCAGCTAGATCAACTGCGTCCACCGGGGAGAAAACTATCTCGACCTTTGAGCCTCTTGCTTTATGCGCCGCAAGATTGTCGCCGCGGGTGCTGCCGGGGACTCTTATCATATCGCCGTAGGTTGTAATTATTACGTCGGGCATATCGGCAAGACGCAGGATCTCATCCATAACGGCGTCGGGAGTGACGCATACGGGGCAGCCGGGACCTGAAAGAAGGTGAACGTTGGAAGGAAGCATCTGCTTTATGCCGGCCTTGGCAATGGACATAGTATGAGTTCCGCAGACTTCCATGATGTTCACGTCACCAAGCTGCAGGCTGTTGATTTTTTCAATTAAAGTGCTGCTAATCGACATTGGCAAGCTCCCTTAATGCTTCTTCAACTTCTGCCGCGGCAGCCATATTGGCCTCTGCCTGAGCAGCGTTCATTTTTTCTATGGCGAAGCCTGCATGGCAGATGATGTAATCGCCGACCGCAGGTTCTTTGACGCAGTCCAGTCTGACCTTTCTGCTTACGCCGTCTCTTTCGGCGACGCCTTCGTTTCCGTTGACTTCTATGAGTTTAAGTGGGATAGCAAGACACATTTTCTAATCCTTTTACTGTTTGTTGTATTGAATATTTTATAAGTTCCGGGCATTTGCTATCATCAGCTGTCCGAGACTGAGTCCTTCGTCGCTGCAGGAGACTCTGTGATGACAGTAAGGCTCAAGACTCTGCTTTTCAAGGGCATCCATAATACGGCTGAGCATGTACTGATTCTGGAAAGTTCCGCCGGAAAGGACCACCTTTCTGATGCCTGTTTTACCGCTGATCTCAGCGCAAATTTCAAGAGCCATGGCAACCATGGTGTTCATAAACGCTGCTGCACAGTTTCCGGCACTTACCCCCCGGTCAAGATCCTCAAGCATAGCCTGAAGCATGAGCTTGTAAGTAAAAACTCCGTCAGTTATTTCGCAGGGATATACCCTCGTTACGTTTTCTTCCGCCGCGGCTTCAAGGAGCACCGCCCCCTGACCTTCGTAGGAGGCTTTATGTTTTATTCCGAGAATAGCACAGACGCCGTCAAAGAGACGTCCCATACTTGAAGCCTTGGGACAATTCACGTCCATATCAAGGACCTGAGCGATCTGCTGAGCATTCTCGAAACGTCCGGCCCAGTCAAGACCGCTGTCTTTCAGCAGGGAAATACCTATACGGTCAAGTTCCTTGGTTACTCTGTCTCCGCCGGGGAGACGAATGGTATCTATATGACCGAATCTTTGAAAGCCTGAATAATCCCCGGCGAGGAATTCTCCTCCCCAAATAGTTCCGTCGGTCCCGTAGCCTGTTCCGTCCCAGATGACGCCTATGACCGGCTCATTAAGGTTATTGTCCGCCATGCAGGATGCCATGTGAGCGTAATGGTGCTGGACCTGCAGTAGAGGCAGACTGTCGTCATCAGCTCTGTTCTGAGCATACTCCGTGGACATGTAATCCGGGTGCAGGTCACAGACGAGAGCCTGAGGCTTCATATCGAATATATTTTCAAAGTGAGCGATCTGGTCTTCGTAGTTTTCCAGAGTCTCAAGGTTTTTCAGATCTCCGATATGCTGGCTTGGGAAAACGTAATTTCCCTTGGAAAGGCAGAAGCTTGCCTTCTGCTCGGCTCCGCAGGCGAGAATGGGCTTCAGTTCCTCCTTCATAATGACGGGAAAAGGAACGTAGCCTCTGGAACGACGTGCAAGGTATTCGCTGCCCCTGTAAACCCACATCAGAGAGTCATCGCAGCGAACGTGGATGTCACGGTTATTGAGGAGAAAACCGTCGGCTATTCCGGCAAGTTCCTCATAAGCCTCCTCGTTACGGTACATTATAGGCTTATCGGAGATATTGGCGCTGGTCATGACCAGACTGTCAATGCCCCCCTCTTCATCGAAAAGCAGATAGTGAAGAGGCGTATAGGGAAGCATAATTCCCACAAAACCGTTTTCCGAGATCTGGAGCAGACTGCCCTTCTCCTTCTTATTCATAAGAACAATGGGGCGACGGAAACCGGTAAGTATTTTTTCTTCTTCAGGTGTAACTTCACACAGCCTTCTGACCACGTCCATATCTCTGCACATTATGGCAAAAGGCTTTTCGTCGCGGTGCTTTCTTCTGCGCAGTTTAAGAGGGACTTCAGGATCTTCGAAACCGCAGGCGAGATGTATTCCGCCCAGACCTTTTACGGCCACTATCTTTCCGGACTTAAGATACTCCTGAGCCTTGCGGACCAGAACCGTATCCTCTGCGGAATCCTTTGCCCGTATCTCGCTGCCCTCCTCATCTTTCCAGATGAGATGGGGACCGCAGTCGCTGCAGCAGGTAGGCTGGGCATGATAGCGCCTGTCGGTTATTGTTTTATATTCCCCTTCGCATTCAGGACACATGGGGAACACTCCCATGGTGGTCTTGGGACGGTCGTAGGGAACGTCTTTGATTATGGTAAAGCGGGGACCGCAGTTGGTGCAGTTTATAAAAGGATAGCGGAAGCGCTTGTTCTTCGGATCTCTCAGTTCTGCAAGACAGTCATCGCATATGCAGACGTCGGGAGATATCAGAGTGTTTCTATGATCAAGGGATTTGCTTTCAATGATCTTGAATTCCGTATAGTTCTTCAGATCATGAAATTTATCAAAGTCCACAGATTCAATGACCGCAAGTTTAGGCGCGCGGGTCCACAGATCTGCAATAAAGCAGTCTATGTGCTCCTCCGTGCCTTCAAGTTCGATCTCAGCACCGTCTGAAGTATTCCTTATCCAGCCAAGCAGTTCATATTCAGTGATCTGCTTGTGAATAAAGGGACGGAAACCGACTCCCTGCACTATTCCGTTGACTCTGACATTAGCTCTGATCATTAGTTGTAATAACTGTTCTTTCCCGGGGTAATATCATGCTTAAGCCCCAGTTTTCCGTAATAATCGTTTTTCAGTATCCAGTCAGTGGCCGTAAACAGACCGCTGACGTAATCGTACATTGACTTTACGTAGCCTTCCGGAATTTCAACGCCTTCGTTGGCAATAAACTCATTGGTCTTTACGTTGTACTTGCCGTAATCGGTAACGAAGCTCTTGTTGTAGAACACGGCCACACCGGGACAGTCGCTGAGAATGTCGCGTCCCATGAGAAGACGTGAGTCATACTCCAGTCCCATAAGGTTGGAAATGGTGGGCAGAATATCAATGCTGCAGCAGGCCTTGTCAACAACGATGGGTTCTTCCATGGAAGCACTCCAGATAATGAGAGTAGACTGGGGAAGTTCAAAGGTCTGGTCCATTTCGTGACCTGCAAACTCATTCCAGGTGCTTTCCTCCATACCGTAAGGATAATGGTCGCCGGCAATGACAAAGAGAGTGTTTTCCAGCTGGCCTGTTTCGTCAAGCTTCTCAATAAGATATTCGCAGGCCTGGTCCAGTTCCATCTGGCAGGCGACGTAAGCTTCGGCCTCATCGCACATGTTCATATCCTGGACTTCTTCCTGGTGCTTCTTACACTGATAGTTGCCGCCCCAGGTGTAATAGAGATGGCCGCTTATGGTCATGAAATAAAGATGCCAGGGAGAGTTTTCCATATTCTCCTGCTGCTTGGGCCAGATGAATTCCATGGTCTCACGGTCACTTTCAGGCCAGTTCATGGGAATATTGATACCGTGCTGACCGATTCCGTAATAGTCGTAACCCAGGTTGGGGTGAGTCTCGTCGCGTCTGTAATACTCACGGTAATGAGCGTGATAAGCAGTAGTCGGATATCCCAGATCTCTCAGCTGATTTCCCATGCAGAAGTACATATCGTCTCCGATGGTTTCGAAGAAAGCGGTGTACTGGTTAGAGGGAAGAAGACCTGTGGTGACGGCAAATTCACCGTCGCAGGTGGAGTGTGTTCCTAGGGGACAGTAGAAATTATTGAAGACAAAGCCTTCGTTGGCCATCTTGTAAAGAGTCGGGGTATGAGTCTCGTCGACAGCATATTTCCAGAAGCCTTCGGCAGTCATGAATATCAGATTGTAACCTTCGAACATGCCCGTATATTCATTCTGCTTTGTTGCCTCGCGGCTTGCGAAATAAGTATGGATCTTTTTAAGAGTGCTGTTGGTCTCTGTTTCGGCAAGAGAGGCAAAATCAATGTCCATGACGTTGTCTTCATAGACAATGGGTTCAGGTTCAGCGACAGGCTCCGGAGAAGTTTCGCCTTCAGAGGTCTCGGGGCTTGTATCATCGCTGTTTTCAGGGGCAGGCTCCTGAGTGACTACAGGCTCGGGAATGACCACCGGCTGAGGAATATCAGCCATTGCCGTTACAGGGGCTTCCTCAAGTCCTAAGAAGGTCTGGGTAAGATCAAGACGGAGAGTGGTGAGCATACCGAAATTTCTCACTGTAAGAGTTGGATCAAAGCTTCTTCGGTAAATATCGCGTATGGACATGAGACCGCCGGAAGGCAGGAAGGTGGCAGCCTCCCCTATTCCTATAGAAACAACAAAAGCGCAAACTATGGCCAGTATTTCTTTACCCTTAAGTCCGGAAGGAATAAAGCCTTTTGATTCCATGTCCTTAACATGTTTGTGCGGCTTGCCGGAAGCAAGGAGCAGCAGTACGAAAGGCAGAGCAATGAGAAGCAGCTGAGGCAGACAGCTCCAGATACCGCGGAACATTTCACGCCAGAAACTGCCTATAGCCTGACCGGCCATCTTTACAGATTCCACCACCAGAACTGTCCTGAAAATAGTGGCATATACAGTCTCAGCCAGCATCCATACAGTTAGAGCAGCGAAGCATATGAGACCTGCGGTCCGATTGGCCTTTCTTGTTTTGAATATGCTGGATATAAGGGTTAGGGCAAAAGCCAGACCTAAGCTGAAAAGCGCAACAAACAACAACCCGCGGTCCAAGAAGGAGTCGAGGGCATAGGCACGGTATATTAATTCCATCCACAGCAGCGATACAAAGTAAAACGCTGCCATCCTGATACTCTTGCGATTCATATTTTCACAATGCACTTTAACTTACGTGCACAATATAGATAGGTTCAGACAAACGCGAGGAGAGACACTATTTAATGTATGAAAGGAAGCACTCTACTGTTTCTTCAAGATCCATGTCAGAGGAATCAATGAGCACTGCATCTTCCGTTTTTCTGAGAGGACTGCATTCCCTGTGGGAATCCTGATAATCACGGTACTCGATAGAAGCCTTGATCTCATCAAAATTGCAGGGTTCACCCTTCTCTTCCAGTTCCCTGACACGGCGCAGAGCGCGTACGTCAGAGGACGCGGTCAGATAGAATTTATACTGAGCATCGGGCAGGACTGCAAAGCAGATGTCACGTCCGTCCATGATAATGCTCTTTCTGTGGCCCATAGCCTGCTGAACGCGGACAAGATGAGTTCTGACCTCAGCAATGGCGGAACAGTCGGAAGCCATTTTGGAAATGGCGGGCAGGCGGATCAGGCCGGATACATCGGTTCCGTCAAGGAAAATATGTCCTTTTGCGTAGTCCACCTCCGTAGACTTAAGGAGCTTATCCAGTTCCTCGGGATCGTGCATATCGATACCGGTGCAGAGTATCTTCAGGCCCAGAGCGCGGTACATTGCGCCGGTGTCTACGTAGTCAATGCCGAGTCTAGCCGCAATGGCCTTGGCGACGGTGCTCTTTCCAGCACCGGCGGGACCGTCCACGGCAATTCTGATAATGTCGTCCATATACTACCTCTTGGTATCAGCATCACGAAGAAGCTTTTCAATTTCGGCGACAAAGGTGTTGACGTCCTTAAACTGTCTGTAAACAGAAGCAAAACGGACGTAAGCAACTTCGTCCAGAGCGGCCAGATGTTCCATGACCAGGTCTCCGATGTAGGCACTGCTGACTTCCTTTTCCATCTGGTTGTTGAGGCTGCGCTCAATATCATCCACAATGGCTTCCATCTGAGCCATGCTGACGGGGCGCTTTTCGCATGCTCTTACGATACCGTTGAGAACCTTGTTGCGGTCAAAGGATTCGCGGCTGCCGTCTCTCTTGACGACCATAAAGAGGATCTCTTCCACCTTTTCATAGGTGGTGAATCTCTTACCGCAGCCTTCGCATTCGCGGCGGCGTCTGATGGCTCTTCCGTCATCGGTAGGACGGGAATCGATTACTTTGGTGTCGGGTTTATCACAAAACGGGCACTTCATATTTACTCCTTTACAGCAAGAATGCCTGAAAACACAATTTCAAACAATAAATCAGTATATTATACGCTATATCTTGTGTTTTAGTCAATATCCGCAGAATTGCCTTGCCAACAATTGTTTTATTGCATATAATAGGCTTTCGCAAGGAGAACATCAGATCAATGTCAGTAAAATTAGAACTGTATCGCGTATTTAAAACAGTTGCCGATAAAGGCAATATTTCAGCGGCCGCTCAAGAACTGTATATTTCTCAAAGTGCCGTCAGCCAAAGCATAAAGCAGCTTGAAAATCAGCTGGATGCAAGACTGTTCTCAAGAAGCACCAAAGGTGTTGTACTCACCAGCGAAGGTGAGATCCTGCTTGACTACATTTCAAAAGCCCTTGGCCTCATAGAAAGAGGCGAAGAAAAGCTTTCCCAGGTGCAGGACCTTCAGACAGGAACTCTTTCAATAGGCGCCAGCGACACCATTACCAAGACCTATCTTCTGAGAAAACTGGAAGCTTTCCACAAGGAGTATCCGGGCATTCTTCTCAAAATAGTCAACGGCACAAGCAAAATGTGCCTGGATAACCTTCACATAGGCCTGGTGGACATAGCCTTTGCCAGCGGCAATCCGGAGCAGGAAAGCTGCGACACCCGACACCTGATGGATACTCACACAGTATTCGTAGCTTCTCCAGACTATGACTGCGACTTCGATAAGGTCTACAGCCTTGAAGAAATTGCAGCCTTCCCTCTGATCCTTCTTGAGAAGAAGGCAAGTTCCAGACTTTTTGTAGAAAAGTATTTCAAGGGCCACGGGGTTGAGCTTACACCGGAATTTGAGCTGGGAACCCACAACCTTCTGACTTCCATAGCACGCATTGGTCTGGGCGTAGCCTGCGTCACGGAAGAGTTCGCCCGTTCAGGTCTGGACAGAGGCATAATAAAAACTCTGAAGACAGACTTCGCCATTCCCCCAAGAGAAATGGTCATGTGCACCCTGAAGGGCGTAGCCCCTACTCCGGCAGCCACCCGTTTTATGGATTTCATAACCGAAGCAAAAGAATAACACAGTACATAAGAAAACTCCGCAGCAATGGACTGCGGAGTTTTTTGTATAAGTAAAATGAAATTATGCGTTGGTGTAGTTGTCGAAGTAGCCCTGGATCCAGATGACGGGGGTGCCCTTGTCGCCGGAGCCTGAGGTCAGATCACAGAGAGAGCCGATAAGATCGGGGAGATGGCGGGGAGTGGTACCCTGAGATGCCATGTTGCCGACCAGGTTGGAATCCTTAGTCTTAATGGATTCCTTGATAGCTTCCTTAAGTGCGTCGCCGGACAGTGAAGCATAATCGTTGTCTGCAAGGTACTTGAGCTTAAGTTCGTTGGGCTGTCCTTCCAGACCTGCTGTGTATGCGGGGGAAACGACAGGGTCAGCCAGCTCCCAGATCTTGCCCACGGGATCCTTGAAAGCGCCATCGCCATAGACCATGACTTCAACCTTCTTACCGGTAGCATCGAAGATCCTCTTCTGGATGCCGTCAACGATGGGCTGGCAGTCTCTGGGGAAGAGCTTGACGGATTCCTCAGTTGCCTTGTTGGAGCCGAGGAGGCCGTAGTTTTCGTTGTAACCGCTGCCGTCGATGGAAGCAGTCATAATGTCATCAAGACCGTAAACGGTCTTTGCGCCTGCAGCCTTGAGCAGTCTCTTGGAGCGTGCTCTGGAGTGAATGTCTGCGCACAGAACATAAGGAGTGTAATTGAGAATAGCACGAACGTCGTTTGCAAGAATGATTTCACATTCTGCGCCTGCGTTCTGGACCAGTTCTTTGTAGTATGCGACGTAGTCGACGCCGGTGAACTGATGCTTGTTTTCTCCGAAGAGCTCGCGGTAACGTGCCTCGGTGAGAACGTCTGTATAGGGATTGAGACCTGCTTCGTCTACCTGATCCAGAGTGATAAGGTGGTTGCCCACTTCATCGCTGGGGTAGCTGAGCATGAGATAGACTTTCTTGACGCCGCCTGCGATGCCCTTGAGGCACATTGCGAAACGGTTTCTGGACATGATGGGGAATACGACGCCGACTTCGCCTTCGGGGAACTTGGCAGCGATATCCTTGGAAATATTGGCAGTAGTTGCGTAATTGCCCTGAGATCTTGCAACAACAGATTCTGTCACGGCAACAACGTCCTTGGTCCCGAATTCGATATTGTGTTCCTTAGATGCTGCAATAACGCTGTCAGCAACGATTGCAACGATGTCGTCTCCCTGGCGGATGATCGGGCATCTGACGCCCCTGGAAATGGTTCCGATAAGTCTTTCCATTTTAAATCTCCTAAAAAATAGTCATAACAACAAGTGATAATTTATTATAAACAGGCCGAAGCCATAAGTAAATCAACTAATTTTAATACGCAATATAAAACTTTCTAATAACGAGTATTTTTTACACATCACAGCATACTAACACCTACCCGTTCTCCGAGCTTAACAAGAGTTTCATATCCTGCCTCAGTATTTTTTAATAAATCTTCGTCAACTCTGACTTTATCCTTTTCGAAAATGAGAAGAATACTGGACGCTCCGAATTCAAAGTACCCCTTTTCATCTCCGCGCCGTACAGGACCTGCGGAACCTTTATTGCAGATCTTTCCGACAAGCATTGCCCCTACCTCCATCATGAGAACAGTTCCGAATTCGGACGTATACAGCAAAGAATATTCTCTGATATTTTCGCAGTATACCGGATGACGTGAAGAACCTGCAGGTGACACTGTCTGAAGCACGCCGTCAAGAAAAACTCTTTCTCCCGCAACTCCGTCCACGGGATAAGCATACCGGTGGTAGGTTTCGGCCCCCAGCCTGAAAGCCATGACGGTACCGCCGGCATACATTTCGGAAAGCTCCGGGTCTCGCAGCAGGCTGTCGATAGTGTAGGATATGCCCTTAACTTCAATACTGGCATTTTTATCTATCCGCATCACCTGCACCTTTCCGTCACACGGCGAAATAACCGTCTTTTTATTCTCATTGACAGGTCTTGCGCCGGGCAAAGCACGTCTGCTGAAAAGATCGTTAAAGCTTTTGTAGGGTCCGGGCTCATACTCACTCATATCGATACCGTAATGAGCAACGAAAGATCTGTTGAAAAGACATGATAATCTTGTGCTGAGTATCCTCCCCGTAAATTCCGATATTCCGGGCCAGGCAAAACCTCTGAGAAGGAGCCTTCCGGCTGCAAAGGTGTAAAGAACATTCAATATACCCGACGGTGAATCCTTAAGTTTTACGATATTTCCGTCGCGGTCCATGAAAGCTCTTCTTGGATCTCTGCTCATCCTGACAATGAGCCACATTACTTCCGCAAGGAGTATTCCGCTTATTACATCGACAATGACGTGCTGTTTTGTCGTAAGAGTCGATAAGCATATCATGACGGCCATAACGATTGTGAATATCCGGCATTTTCGTGATATTTTTTTATTTCCGCGCATGCCTATGACACACATCCAGCTTACATAGCAGTGAATGGACGGGAAAAGCTGCTCAGGTGAATCCGCAGCATAGAGCAGCCTGAGGAGCAGAGTGAAAAAGCCATTGCCTGCCAACTGCGGCCTTGCAAAGGTCGTCGGGATTATCAGGTATATTATTCCGCAGATGAGTTTTCCTCCTATTTCCGCCCTGAAGAAAAGCCTCCTTCCGTCGTCGTTTCTGAGTATTATGGTATATGCGGCCGCCCAGAAAACAAAGGCCGCCAGATATACCACAACAGTCCACGGCATGACCGGGATCTTATAGTCAAGGGGGATCGCCATACATCTGAGCCTGCGCCCTGCCGTAAGCAGTCTGGCTCCATAATAAGATACTATCTGCGCAATGAGCAGTACAAGAAGCTGTATTCGTACTGCCTGAGGAGCAAAACGGTCTATTTTCTGTATTAATTTGTTCTGATTGCTGTTTCTGTTCATTGGGTCGTATATTTTCCTGCATTGTCCGGAATCGGATCCCTGCAGCACATTCTGTTTTATGATGGGTAAGAATCCTTCGCATTTATTATACCACACGGTCAAGTTGACTGACATCCATGTAAATGCTAATATAAAATGTTAAATGATTTCAGAAAGGATTCATCAAAATGACTAAAGACGAACTGGCAAAACAGATAGCCAGAAGAAGAATATTCGGCATTATTTCTCACCCGGACGCAGGTAAGACAACCCTTACGGAAAAGCTCCTGCTCCACGGCGGCGCCATCAGAGAAGCCGGTACGGTCAAGGCAAGAAGAAATTCCAAGTTTGCCACCTCCGACTGGATGGAGATCGAAAAGCAGAGAGGTATTTCTGTCACAAGCTCCGTCATGCAGTTTGAATACGAGAATAAAGTTATTTCCATTATGGATACACCGGGCCATAACGACTTCGGCGAAGATACCTACCGTATCCTGACTTCCGTGGACAGCGCAGTCATGGTCATCGACGCAGCCAAGGGTGTTGAAGCTCAGACCAAGAAGCTCTTTGCAGTCTGCGCTATGCGTAAGATCCCCATTTTCACCTTCATGAACAAGCTGGACAGAGAAGCCCGCGATCCTCTGGAACTTTTAGGAGAACTTGAAGACGTTCTGGGCATTCCCGCAACAGCAGTAACCTGGCCTATTGGCAGCGGCCTCAACTTCCAGGGTGTTTACAATATTCTGAGAAACGAGGTCTATCTTTACAGAGAAAAGAAGACCATTCAGCTGAGTGAAGACGGCGTTTTCGGTCCAGAACTTGAGGATATAGTAACACAGTTCAACCTGAAAGCCCTCCGCGACGGCATTGAACTTCTTGAAGGCGCAGGCTACCCAATGGATCTGGATGAAGTGCTCGCAGGCAAACTGACCCCGGTCTTCTTCGGAAGCGCCCTTGCCGACTTCGGCGTCACACCCTTCCTTGAACACTTCCTTGAAATGTCCCCTGCCCCCGGTCCCAGAAAGACCATTGACGGACAGGTCGATCCTCTGGACGAACATTTCTCCGGCTTCGTTTTCAAGATCCAGGCAAACATGAACCCGGCTCACAGAGACCGTCTCGCTTTCTTCCGTATCTGCTCGGGAACCTTTGAACGCGGCATGACCGCAACTCTTTCCCGTACAGGCAAGCCCATTAAGCTGGCTCAGTCAACCCAACTCATGGCCAACGAAAGAGAAAACATTGAAACAGCATATACCGGCGACATCATCGGTATTTACGACACCGGCAACTTCCAGATCGGCGACACCCTCTGCACAACAAAGGACCCCATTTTCTTTGAACCTCTGCCCACCTTCCCCCCCGAGCTCTTCGCCATGGTCGCTCCCAAGGACACCATGAAGGCAAAGCAGTTCCAGAAAGGTGTTCAGCAGTTAGGTCAGGAAGGCGCCATTCAGGTCTATCACACTGAATACAACGAGGTCATAATCGGTGCTGTAGGTCAGCTGCAGTTTGAAGTCTTCCAGTACAGACTGGAAAATGAATACAACGCAGTCCTACGCATGAACCAGCTGGACTTTACCGTAGCAAGATGGCTGGGCGAAGATTCCAACCTGGACCGCATCAAGATGGGTCTTGATACCCGTACCAAGCTGGTATTCGACCGCTTCGACCGTCCCATGCTCCTCTTTGCCAACCAGTTCACCCTCACCTACTATCAGGAACGCCATAAAGATGTTGTCCTCCTGGAGGCAATGGACATTCAGGCAAGGAATGACT
>JAKSSR010000022.1 GCA_024402995.1 Clostridia bacterium
CTCGGCAGCGGCGGAGTTCTGGGAAGGGGCCTTGGTCAGAGCATACAGAAGACTTTGTATCTGCCCGAACCTGAAAATGACTTTATCATTGCAATCATAGGCGAAGAGCTGGGCTTTGTGGGCTGCCTTGCTCTCATGCTGGTTTATATGCTTCTTCTCTGGCGTATCTTCAGGATAGCCATCAGAGCGAGAGATAGCTACGGTATGCTTCTCGCAGCAGGCGTCGGCCTTCATATCGGCATTCACGTCATCCTCAACATTGCTGTTACCAGCGCAACCTTCTTCCCCACAGGAGTCGTACTTCCCTTCGTAAGTCTGGGCGGTAACTCGACCCTCCTTTTCCTTGCCGAATGCGGCATTGTATTCAACATTTCCCGGTACCCGGCTGAAAGTCTGATAGTGCCGGATGACGCTCTTCCCGTTCATGGAGGTAACTGATAATGAAAGTTGTAATGAGCTGCGCAGGCACCGGCGGACATATTTATCCCGCCATTGCCATTGCAGATAAAATAAAAGCCGAAAATCCCGATGCTGAGATCATTTTCATCGGCACTAAGCACGGTATGGAAAACACTCTGGTCCCCAAGGCCGGATACGAAGTCAAGGGCATTAATGCCAGCGGTTTTGACCGCAAGAACCTGCTGAAGAATTTCAAGACCGTGGCAGACATTATCAGCGGCTCCGCTCAGGCAAAGCGTATTATTAAAGACTTCGCTCCCGACGTGGTCATCGGCACCGGCGGATATGTTACCGGCGTGGTCATAAAGAACGCCGCCAAGGCCGGAATTCCCTGCTTCATTCACGAACAGAACGCAGTTCTGGGCATGGCCAATAAGCTTCTGGAGAAGTACGCGAAGAAGGTCTTTATCAGTTTTGAGGAAAGCAGAAGCGCTCTTCAGTTCCCTGAAAAGGCTGTTATGACCGGCAACCCTATACGTAAAGAATTCCTGCAGCTTGAGCCTGCCGCTTGCCGTAAGGCTCTGGTTCCCGGCGGTGAGACCTTTGTTCTCGCCTTCGGCGGAAGCTTGGGTGCTGAAGTCCTCAACAAGTCTGTTATCAAACTTATTGATGAACTTCCTGAAGAAGGCGTCAAACTCTATTTTGTTACAGGAAAGCGTTATTACGATGAGATCTCCGCGCAGCTTAAGGACAAGGCCGGTATGAAGAACGTTACCCTGGTCCCTTACGCCGACAATATGCCGGAACTGATACTTGCCAGCGACCTGGTCATCAGCCGCGCAGGTGCCATTGCGGTCTCTGAAATTACCGCCAGCGGCAGAGCATCTGTTCTGATCCCGTCACCCAACGTTACAAACAACCATCAGTATCACAACGCAAAGGCCATTGCCGACGCCGGCGCCGCCGTCCTGCTTGAAGAAAAGGATATGAGCGCAGGATTTGGCGAACTTGCTCAGATCGTTCTTGATCTGGCAAAGGACCCCGAAAAGCGCAGGACCATGGAGAAATGTGCAGGGGCAGTTGGCCGCAGCAACGCAGTAGATATCATTTACGAAAACCTGAAGGATTAGTATGGCAGAATTCGAAGAACTCATGGCCGCCATGAACGAACCCGGCTACGTGGAAGAAAAGGAACCTGAAGTGACTCCCCAAGAAACGGTGGAAGAAGCTCCTGAAGCAGAAGAAATCCCTTCACCTCAAGAGGAGATCCCGTCGGAAGAGGAATACAGGTACGAAGAAACTGAAGAAGAGGATGATGACGATGACGACGATGAAGACGATTACGTTGAGCGCCGTCCCCGCAAGAGAAAAAAGAGACGCAAGAAGCATTATCTCCTGCGTTTCCTTATTGTCGTTGCCTTGATCGTCGGAGGGATCAAGTTCCTCAACTCGGACTATTTCCGTCTGACTCAGATAAAGGTGGAGGGCAATCATTACTACACCAAGGCTCAGATCGTTGAAATGGCCGGCATACAGACAGGATACAATCTTTTCTTTGAGACCAAGACTTCACCTGCCAGAGCAACTCTTCTTGACGACCCCTACATCAAGCTGGTCTCCATTAAGAAGGAACCCCGTGATACAGTGCGCATCATCATTGAAGAACGCGAGGAGTACGCAGCCATCCCCTACGGTGAGAACTTCATTCTCATTGACAGAGACGGCATGGTTCTTCGTATCAGTGACAAGGAACCGGTCCTGCCGCTTCTGGAGGGTATGAACTTGGTGGAAATGAGACCCGGCAGCGCTCTTGCTGTAGAGCAGTCATACCTGTTGACTGATACCCTCGCTCTCATTGAAGAGATGGATGAAAACGACATTTACTTCAAGCGGATCAATTTCTCCTCAGTTGTTGTCAGGGCGTATATCTACGACGAGCTGTACTGCGAAGGCACTCCTGAGAATATTAAAAACAGCATGGGAAAAATCTACCAGCTCCTGACCTCCCTTTATACTGACAACATTACCCATGGTGCAATTAAGGTCGGCACCGATGGCTACATTGCTTACAGTCCTGTATTTGATTAGTCGGATAGCCAATTGAAAGACGCGGCATTTTACTGCCGCGTCTTTTTCTTTACGCGTGCGCGAATAGATAGAAAAATTTTTTCAATTAGATGGTGCAATATATTGCGGATTGTGTTAGAATTAATCATCTATAAGTACACAATATCTTGTATATTTTGATTATTATTCTTTTAGGAGGCCAAATATGTCCCCAATGTTAAAGTTTGAGGCACCCGCAGAATCCCCTGCAGTTATCAAAGTCGTCGGCGTAGGCGGAGCCGGCTGCAACGCAGTCGACCGTATGATCGACTCCAACCTTAAAGGAGTTTCTTTCATCGCAGTCAATACCGATAAGCAGGTTCTGAATAAGTCAAAGGCTGAAACCAAGATCCAGATCGGTGAAAAGCTGACCAAGGGTCTGGGCGCCGGCGGAAATCCTGAGGTAGGTCAGAAGTCCGCAGAAGAAAGCCTTGACGTCATTGAATCCATGATCGAAGGCAGTGATATGGTATTCATTACCGGCGGTATGGGCGGCGGCACCGGCACAGGCGCAGCACCTATCATTGCCAAGGCTGCAAGAGCTTCCGGAGCTCTGACTGTAGGCGTCGTTACCAAGCCCTTTACCTTCGAAGGAAGAAAGCGCAGAGAACACGCAGACCTGGGAATCAAGTTCCTCAAGAACTACGTAGACTCTCTGGTCATCGTTCCCAACGATAAGCTTATCCAGATCTCCGAAAAGAACACTACCATGCTTCAGGCATTTGCAAGAGCAGACGAAGTCCTCAAGGACGGCGTTGAAGGTATCGCAGGTCTCATTTCCGAAGCCGGTCTCATCAACCTGGACTTCGCAGACGTAAAGACCGTCATGAGCGACAAGGGTGTCGCACACATGGGTGTCGGCGTAGCTTCCGGTGAAAACAGAGTCGCAGAAGCTATTAAGAACGCAGTAGAGAGCCCCCTCCTGGAAACTTCCATTAAGGGCGCAAAGGCAGTTCTGCTCAACATCATGGGCGGTTACGACCTGGGTATGCTGGAAGTCAACGACGCAGCAGACCTCATCGCAAAGGAATGCGACGAAGACGCAATGATCATCTTCGGTACCTCCATCAAGGAAGATATGGAAAACGAAATCAAGGTCACCGTTATCGCAACCGGTTTCGAAGATACCGACAAGAAGAACCGCGTTCTGGAACAGCAGTATGACGGAGCCACTCCCCAGGCTGCTCCCGCAGTTCCCGAAAAGTCTCTGGCAACCGCGGAGATCGAGACTGACGATTCTCACTACAATCCTGAAACCGACTTCCCCATTCCTCCCTTCCTGACCAGGGAAATCAACCTCTAAAAAGTAATTTCGGAAGCCGGCTCAATGCCGGCTTTCTTAACCTATGAAAGAAATAAGCTCAAAGGATAACAAAATAATCAAGGACGCTGCTTCTCTTTCGGAAAAGAAAAAGAGAGATGAAAAGGGTCTTTTCATAATTGAAGGTCCCAATCTTCTCCGCGAGGCTTTAGATGAAAATATGGGCATTCAGTCCGTTTTCGTTCTGGCCGGAGGCGAGACTCCGGAAATTCTGGAACTGGTACAGGAGGCTGAACTTGACGGATGCCAGGTCTACGCTGTGAGCAGAGAGGCTTTCATGAGGATATCCCAGACTGATACTCCTCAGGGCGTCATTGCAGTCTGCGCCAAGAAGCGCTTCTCAGACGAAGATTTCTTTGGTGCCAAGGGCAGCAACATTCTGGTCCTGGACCGTATTCAGGATCCCGGAAATATGGGCACCTTGCTGAGAACAGCTGATGCAGCCGGTTTCTCGGGAGTCATGCTCATAAAAGGCTCTGCAGATCCCTTTGCTCCCAAAGTTGTCCGTGCGGCAGCCGGAAGCCTTTTCCGTATGCCACTTAAGACCGGACTTACTCCGGAAGACGCCGCGAAGCAGCTTGAAGCTCACGGCAAGAAAGCTGCAGCAGCTGCCATGGATGCGCCTCGCGCCTACTATGACGAAGACCTTGCCGAAGACTTTGCTCTCATTGTGGGCAACGAAGGCAACGGAGTTTCCGATCAGCTTATGGCTCTGGCCCGTCACATCAGCATTCCTATGGCAGGACGTACAGAGTCTTTGAACGCAGCCCTTGCAGGCGGCATAATCATGTTTGAAGCACTTAGGCAGAAGAGCCTTAAAAAACGATAGATATAAACGCTGAATTTGAAAGGAGCCCCTATGGACGACAACAAAGTAACTGTCAGGATCTACGGACAGGAATACACCATTGCCGGTGAAAACAGCAGAGAATATATCATGAAGATCGCCGATTTCGTCGACAGCAAAATGAACGAGATCGGCCAGGGAGGCGGCCCCATTTCCGGCGTTGCTGTTCTCACCGCTCTTAATATCACCAACGATTACTTCCAGGTCCAGAAGGATGCTGAAGCTCTTATCGAACAGAACGCAAAGCTGGAAAACGATACCGCAAACTACGCAAGGATGTGGGAAGAAGTCAAGCAGAGCTTTGCCCAGTACAAGCAGGAAGTGGCAACTGCCGGTCAGCAGAGAGATCTGGTCCAGCAGCAGTACATGGAAAAAGAGCAGCAGTATCGCGAAAAGGACCAGCAGATAAGCACTCTTACCGCAGAACTGGCTGAAAGCCGCAGAAGAGGTGACGCCCTCCGCGCAAGAGTCGAAGAGCTTAACGCAAAGATCGCCGAGCTTGAAGCACGTCCTCAGAATGCCACCGAGGCAATGAAGGAACTTGAAGCAAAGTGCAGAGATATCGAAAGCAGCTTCTTCGATATCCAGATGGAGAATATTCATCTGAAGAACGAACTGGAACAGATCAGAAGACAGCAGAGATAAGACATGAACGAAAAAACACTGCGTGTTCTTGAGTACGACAAAATTATAGGGAAACTCTGTGAGGAATGCTGCAGTGTTCTTACAAGGGACGAAGCCAAGGCATTAAAGCCTATGACAGATGTCCGTCTCATCAGGGATGAACTCAGCGCAACAGACGAAGCAGTGACGGTGCTCCTGAAAAAAGGAGCGCCGCCCCTCGGTAATTTTTACGATATCTCAGGACTTGTACATCTGGCTGCCAGAGACGGCAGTCTTACACCCAAACAGCTGCTTGAAGTAGGCTATAACCTGCATTCCGCAAGGCGCACAGCCGAATTCCTCAGCAGCGACCTGCCGGAGCTTGTGACCATTGACGGTCTTGCTTCGGCTATTTCCGTTCTTAAGGGATTGGAAAATGAGATAGAAAGATGCATACTTTCCGAGGATGAAATCGCCGACAGTGCCAGCTCTGAGCTGGCACGCATCAGAAGGGCAATACTGCGTCAGAACGAGGCTATACGCAGCAAGATAAACCAGATCGTCAATTCCTCGGATAATCAGGCCTTCCTTCAGGACGCCATTGTAACTATGCGTCAGGGACGTTATGTTATCCCTGTCAAGGCGGAGCACAAGTCCCGTCTTTCAGGCATAGTTCACGACCAGTCCGGTTCCGGCGCTACACTTTTTATTGAACCTCAGGCCATCGTTGACATGAACAACGAACTGCGTCAGCTTGAACTTGCCGAAAAGCAGGAGGTCATAAGGATACTCAAGGAACTGTCCCGGGAAGTGGGCAGTGAAGAGGTCCGTATAAACGCCAATCAGAAAATCCTCCAGCGCCTGGACTTTCTCTTCGCCAAGGGACGTCTTGCCTGCAATATGAAAGCAGGGAAGCCGGAGATCAATGAAGACGGTCTTGTAAAGATACGCAAAGCCCGTCATCCTCTCATCGACCCGAAAAAGGTCGTGCCCATTGACGTTGCCATCGGCGGTGACTACGACACTCTCGTCATTACCGGCCCCAATACCGGCGGCAAAACCGTCACCCTTAAAACAGTGGGACTTTTGTGTCTCATGGCTCAGAGCGGCATGTTCGTTCCCGCCAACGACGGAACTACCATGTGCGTCTTCAGCAGCGTCTTTGCCGATATAGGCGATGAGCAGAGCATTGAGCAGAGCCTTTCCACCTTCAGTTCCCACATGGTCAACATAGTGAAGATCTGTGAAGGAGCCGGTGTGGGAAGCCTCGTTCTTACTGACGAGCTTGGAGCCGGAACTGATCCTACTGAAGGCGCAGCCCTTGCCATGGCCGTTCTGGAACACCTTAAAGATGCCGGCGCAAAGACTGTGGCGACCACCCACTATACAGAACTTAAGAAATACGCAATATCTACTCCCGGCGTGCAGAACGCGTCTATGGAGTTTAACGTGGAGACCCTGTCTCCCACATATCATCTGACCATAGGTATTCCCGGAAAGTCCAATGCCTTTGAAATTTCAAGCAAGCTTGGCCTTTCGGAAGACATTATCGGTCAAGCGAGAAATCTGCTGGAAAGCGGTGACATAGCCTTTGAGGATGTTATCAGCTCCATTGAAGAAGACAAGAAGGCCAGTGCTCTTGAACGCCGTCAGGCAGACGAACTTATGGCCGAAATGAGAAAGCAGAAGGCTCGCATGGACGCTCTTGAAGCCAAAATGGCAGAAAAGAAAGAGAAGTACATCGAGGAGGCCAAGGAAGAAGCCAGGGAACTGGTTGAAGAGGCAAGAGCAGAAGTCGCTCAGATCCAGAAGGATATTGCCGACGCCCGTGAAATTGCCGATACAGAGGCTCAGCGTCTTCTGCAGCAGACCGTAAGCGACAGCAGAAGAAGACTTACGGAAAACAAAAAGAAATATGAACCTCGCATAAAGAAGCAGGAAGCAAAACCCGCCGAGAAGGTGGATCCCAACAAGATTGAACTGGGGCGCCGGGTCAACGTCCTTTCCGTAGGACAGAAGGGCAGCGTTATTTCCCTGCCCGATGAAAACGGCAACATGCAGGTCCAGATCGGCCAGATGAAACTGACCGTCAACATAAACGGAGTTACTTTAGTCCAGGAGAACGTAACGGCAAAGCAGAGAGAAAAGCAGAAATACTCCAGGCTCTACGCCGCAAAGTCCATGAGCGTTCCCACGTCTATCAACGTGGTGGGAAAGAACCTGGACGATGCTCTCATGGAAGTGGACAAGTACATTGACGATGCCTTTATGGCCGGACTTGAATTCGTCACTGTCATCCACGGCAGAGGAGCCGGAATTCTTCGCTCCGGCATTCAGAACTTCCTGCGCCACAACAAGCACGTCGAATCCTTCCGCAAGGGCGGACAGGGTGAAGGCGGCGACGGTGCGACCATAGTCACGATGAAAAAATAACAGGAGATATATTTATGACAAACGTAAAATCTGAAATTGCGAATATACTCGCAGCCCAGGTAGAGGGCCTGGAAGCAGCCGAGATCGAGGCTCTTATCGAAATCCCCTCAGACAGTTCTCTGGGCGACTACGCCTTCCCCTGCTTCAAACTGGCTAAGGTAATGCGCAAGGCTCCGGCCATGATCGCTGCAGGCATCGCAGAAGCCATTGCAGAAGATCCCATGTTTGAAAAGGTCCAGCAGGTCAATGCCTACGTCAACATGTTCCTTTCAAAGAGCAACTTCGCCAGAATGACTCTGGGAGAGATCCTTGCCGAGGGCGACAATTACGGCCGCAGCAATATCGGTGAAGGCAAGCCTGTCATCGTAGAATACAGCAGCCCCAACATAGCCAAGCCCTTCCATATCGGTCACATCAGAAGCACCGTTATCGGAAATTCCATCAATAAGATCTACGATTTCCTCGGCTACAAGGTCATCCGCATTAACCATTTGGGCGACTACGGTACCCAGTTCGGCAAGATGATCGTTGCTTACCGCAAGTGGGGCAACGCTGAGGACGTCAAGAACTCTCCCATTAAGACTCTTCTTTCTTACTATGTCAAGTTCCACGAAGAAGCTGAAAAGGATCCCGCCCTTGAAGATGAAGCAAGAGCAACCTTCACCAAGCTTGAGCACGGCGAAAAGGAAGAGACTGAGCTCTGGCAGTGGTTCCGCGAAGAGTCCCTCAAGGAATTCAGCCGTGTATACGACATGCTGGGGATCTCCTTCGATTCCTATGCCGGTGAATCCTTCTATAGTGATAAAATGCCCGCAGTTCTTCAGGAACTGAAGGACAAGGGGCTCCTTAAGGAATCTCAGGGCGCACAGATCGTCGATCTGGAAGAGTACGGCATGACTCCCGCTCTCATTACCAAGAGCGACGGTTCTTCTCTGTACATTACCCGCGACATTTCCGCAGCGATTTACCGCAAGAAGACCTACGATTTCGTAAAGAATATTTATGTTGTCGCATCTCAGCAGAATCTCCATTTCCAGCAGTGGTTCAAGGTCCTTGAACTCATGGGCTATGACTGGTACAAGGACTGTGTCCACATTCCCTTCGGTCTCGTTTCCATGGAAGACGGAACCATGTCCACAAGACACGGCCGCGTAGTTTTCCTGGAAGACGTACTCAACAAGGCTGTTGAAAAAACAAGAGAGATCATTGCCGAAAAAGGTGTTGCCAAGGATGAGATCGACGAGACCGCCAAGATGGTCGGTATCGGCGCAGTCATGTTCAATGAACTTTCCAATAACCGCATTAAGGATTACGTATTCAGCTGGGATAAGGTCCTCAATTTTGACGGCGAGACCGGTCCTTATGTCCAGTATACCCACGCCAGAGCATCCAGTGTTCTGCGCAATTCCGGCGTCGATACCAGAAGATTCGACCCGGCAAAGATGGATCTTTCCTACATCGGCGGTGACGCAGCCTACGAGCTGGTCAAGCTTCTCTACCGCTTCCCCGAAGTTGTCGCAGATGCCGGTGAAAAATATGAGCCCTCCGTAGTTACCAGACATGTCATTGACATCGCCCAGGCCTTCAACAAGTTCTATCACGACGAACATATCAATGTTGAAAACGAGGACGAAAAGCAGGCAAAGCTTCTGCTGACTCTTGCAGCAAAGCAGACTATCAAGAACGGACTGGAACTCCTGGGCATCAAGGCTCCCGAAAAAATGTAGAACGTGCGATACGAAGGAAACATATACAGGCCTCCCAGTGAGGCCAGAAGCCTGATAATTCAGGTCACCGTGGGATGCTCCCACAACAAGTGCACCTTCTGCTCCATGTTCAAGGATAAGAAGTTTCACATCAGGCCCTTTGAGGACATTGAAAAGGATCTCATTGAAATCGGAAACATTTACCCCGGTGTAAAGAAGATTTTTCTGGCAGACGGCGATGCCCTCTGCCTTTCAAATTCCAAGCTGCTGAGGATACTTGACAGTGTAAGGAAAAACTTTCCCCAGTGTCAGCGGGTTGGAGTCTACGGCTCCGCCAAGGACATTCTTCACAAGACGCCTGCTGAACTTAAGGACTTGCATGACGCCGGAATAGGCATTGTTTACATAGGTGCTGAAAGCGGAAGCCAGAAGGTCCTGGACAGAGTTTGTAAAAGCGCTTCCCGTCAGGAGATCATTGACGGAACGCGTATGGCAGAAGAAGCCGGAATTGCCGCCTCCGTGTCCTTTATTTCCGGACTGGGCGGTCAGGAAATGTGGCAGGAGCACGCTGTTGACAGCGCTACTATGGTAAGCGCCATGAACCCTTCTTACGCAAGTTTTCTGACTCTTATGGTAAGTCCTCAGGCTCCCATTTATGACGAAATTCAGAGCGGTTCCTTTAAGCTTCTTACACCGGCTCAGGTGCTGGGAGAAATGGAGCTGTTCCTTGAAAATCTGGACATTAAAGGTCCCTGCGTATTCCGCAGCAACCACGCGTCCAATTATCTGGTCCTTGCAGGTGACCTTCCTCAGGATATTCCCATGATGCTGGATCAGGTCCACGAAGCCCAGCAGGACGAATCACTTCTCAGGCCCGAATTCTGGCGAGCGTTATAAATTCAAATTTGTCATATTACGTTATCTGTATTTTGGAAAGGAGAATGCCCTATGTTATTGGTTGTACATCTGATAATGATAGTGGTGTTTGTGCTGCTGGGAATTCTTTTTCATTTTGGTAAAGGAGCAGACTTGATTGCGGGCTATAACACATTACCTTCGGCGAAAAAGGCAGAATATGATGTAAAAAAACTTTGTAAATATATGTCAAAGCTCATGTTTGCTTTGGCTGTGTGTTGGTTGGTTATTGCATCAAGCGAATTATTCAAAACAATGACTTTGCTGTGGATTGGATTATGCCTGTTTATGCTCATTGTATTGTTCGGTGTGATTTATATGAATACGGGAAACCGATTTAAGAAGTAATTTGTTGCGTGCATAAATCTCAGTATGTCGAGCTGATGTGTTGGCGGTAAAATTCGAGTTATTCCTCGGGTTTGTCTGAACCTGTTCGCCCGCATCTCGGACACAGTATGCTGCTGTCGTACAGTTGGCGCTGTCCGCCATCATCATACAGATGTCCTTTCTGAGCGCGTACAGTTGTTCAGTCCAAACCCTCGGATAATACTTTGATTTTTTCTGCTTGCAATCGCGGTTGAGACCCGCGAAACAGTTGAAACATGAACGATAAACTTAAATCTTATCTGGAAAATGAAATAAAGGACTATCTCTTCGATCAGCTGTCTGACAATTATCTGGAGAGAAACGGCATGGATTTTCTTAAGGGAGTTCCCGTGCCATTTACTCCTGCAGATCTTGTCGCGGCTCAGGAGGGCAGAGGATTTTCAGTATCTAACATAGCTGACAATATGGCCAATGTTTTAGGTGCTGATATGAACTTTAAGTACAAGGGTGCCTATCTGAAATTCCTGGCCAAATGCTTCTCCGAAAAGTTGGTAGACGTCTATACCGGCCGAGGTGGTAAGCTTCTTGCAGAAGCCAAGTTTCACAAGGCCTGCGTCTATTTCAGAGCTGCCCTGGTCCTCGATCCCGAAGACCGAAAGGCTGTTTTCGGGTATGCCTGCGTATGCCGTCAGTGGTATCTGAGTCACGAAGGTGACGATGAATACCAGGAACTCATAGCGGTCCTTAAGGAAGAGTCGAAGCACTACTATGAAGAGTGCGTAAGACTTTATCCGGAATTTGCGGATGCCTATTATTTTCTCGGTTACGCTTATCTTAACGAAGCTCAGTACATCAGAGCAAACGTCATCTGGAAGAACTTCGTTAAGCTGGCCGACGATCCGGAAAGCGAAGAAGTCAGCGAAATAAGAGAGAGACTTGATTCTCTCAGGGATCCGGTCATCATTGAAACCGGAATAAACGAACTGACCTCCGGCCGCATAGAGCGCGGTCTTCAGATCCTGGAACCCTACACTGAGAGCTCTTACCGTAACTGGTGGCCTCTCCACTATTATCTGGCGGAAGCCTACAGGGCCCTGGGACTGGAAGAGGAGGCCATTGAGGGTTACAGAAAGGTCGTAGAACTGAGCCCTTCAAATATTGAAAGCAACCAGGCTCTGGCTGATATGTACGCCTCTGCCGGAAACGCCGAAATGGCGGAAAAATACCTGAAAAAGGTTGAAATCATAAGGAAGAACAATGAGCGGTAAACTCAGCATACTGGGCGTAAAGGTCGACAGAGTCACCCGGAAAGAAGCCCTTGAAAAGTTTGCGGGATTCATGGACAAGGAAGGGCAGAGCCTCATAGTAACGCCCAATTCCGAGATCATACTCAATGCCGATAAGGATCCCCGGCTTAAAGAATTGATAAATAACGCGGCAATGGTCATTCCCGACGGAATAGGTCTTGTCATAGCTTCCAAACAGCTTAGACAACCCTTGGAAGAACGGGTCACGGGCATTGATTTTGCCCATTCTGCCCTTGAGTGGTGCGCTGCCAATGACCGCAAAGTATATTTCCTGGGAAGCAAGCCTGGAATTGCCCGGAAGGCTGCTGAAAACATGATGGCAGAGATCCCCGGTCTTCAGATAGTAGGTGCCCGCGACGGGTACTTCAAGGCTGAAGAAGAAGAGGATGTTGCCCGCGCAATAGCTCAGACCGGCGCCGAATTTCTTTGTGTCGCCTTAGGCTCTCCCAAACAGGAACTCTTTGCCGACAAGTATAAGGATATCCTCGGGGTCAAAGCTGCCGTAGGCATAGGCGGAAGTCTGGATGTATGGAGCGGAACTTTGCAGCGTGCTCCGGAATTCTACTGCAAATACGGCCTGGAATGGTTTTACCGCCTAATTCAGGAACCAAGTCGTTTCAAACGCATGGCGAAGATTCCCATGCTCTTTATAAAAGTAATGTTTTCCAAAAAACAGGAGGAATAATGGAAATTCAGGAACTTCAGGGCAAGGCGGCCCTGGTAAGACAGGACATCATCAGAGAGGTTTACAGCGCCAAGTCCGGCCATCCCGGCGGAAGCCTCTCCTGCGCAGACGTAATGACTGCGCTCTATTTTGAAGTAATGAATATCGATCCGGCAGATCCCGCAAAGGAAGGACGCGATAAGTTTGTCCTCTCCAAGGGTCATGCTGCTCCGGCTCTTTACGCTGCCATGGCAGAGAGAGGCTATTTCCCCAAGGAAGAGCTTACGAGCCTCAGACATATAGGCACACGTCTTCAGGGACATCCCTCAATGAAGAAACTGCCCGGACTTGAAATGTCCACCGGTTCTCTGGGCCAGGGCATTTCCGCAGCTGTCGGTATGGCACTGGCTGCAAAGCTGGACAAGTCTTCTGCCCGCATTTACACCATCCTCGGTGACGGTGAGCTTCAGGAAGGCATGGTCTGGGAAGCAGCTATGTCCGCAGCACACTACGGTCTTGACAACCTCTGCGCAGTAGTCGATCACAACGGCCTTCAGATCGACGGAAAGAACGACGACGTCATGAGAGTCAACCCCATTGCTGACAAATTCAAGGCTTTCGGCTGGAACGTCATCGCCATTGACGGCCACGACATGGAACAGATCGTCAAGGCTTTCGCAGACGCAATGGATGTAAAGAACAGCGGCAGACCTACAGTCATCGTCGCAGAAACCGTCAAGGGCAAGGGCGTTTCCTTCATGGAAAACCAGGCCGGTTGGCACGGCAAGGCTCCTAACGACGAGCAGGCCGCACAGGCAATGACAGAACTGGGAGGTACACTGTAATGGCAGAAAAGATCGCAACAAGAGCAAGCTATGGCAAGGCGCTGACCGAGCTTGGCGCAGAAAATCAGAATATCATCGTCATGGACGCTGACCTTTCCGGTTCCACCCAGACCAAGAAATTCGCAGATAAGTTCCCCGAAAGATTCATTAACGCAGGCATTGCAGAATGCAATATGATGGGCATGGCTGCAGGTCTGGCAATCTCCGGAAAGACTGTATTCGCAAGCACCTTCGCAATGTTTGCCGCAGGCAGAGCATACGAGATCATCCGCAACTCCATCGGCTACACTCACGCTAATGTAAAGATCTGCGCAACACACGCAGGACTTACCGTCGGCGAAGACGGCGCAAGCCATCAGTGTCTGGAAGACCTGGCCCTTATGCGGGCAATCCCCGGAATGACCGTCATCAATCCCGCTGACGATGTTTCCGCACGCAAACTCATTAAGGCCGCTGCAGAATTCAACGGCCCCTGCTACATCCGTCTGGGCCGTGCTTCTGTTCCCGTTCTGTATGGGGAAGATCAGAAAGTTGAAATCGGAAAGGCGCTCAAGCTGAAGGAAGGCAAGGACGCTGTCATTATCGCTACCGGTATTATGGTTGATGCCGCAATGCAGGCTGCAGAGCTTCTCAAGGCGGAAGGCCTTGAAGTCGGCGTTATGGACATGCATACCATTAAGCCTATTGACGAAGAGGCAATCGTTGAAGCCGCAAAGACCGGCGCTATTGTAACCGTTGAAGAACACAGCGTTATGGGCGGTCTTGGCTCCGCAGTTGCAGAAGTCGTATGCCAGAAGGCTCCGTGCAGAATGAAGATCGTCGGAGTGCAGGATACTTTCGGTGAATCAGGAACTCCCGACGCACTTCTTGAAAAGTATCATCTGACCGCCGCAGATATCGCAGAAGCAGTCAAGAGCATCAGATAGAATTTATTCGATTTACCCCTTCTGCGGCAGGCGGAAGGGGTATTATAATACCATTCTGAAAAAAAGAGAGAACTGATATGAAACTTGAAAACGTATATTTTTTCAACGGGACAGCGTATGCAGGAAAGTCAACAATGGTGAAGCGTCTGGCAGAAAAATACGGCGGGATAGCCTGTGAGGAAAACTATCACGACCAGCTTATGGACGATCTTGACTGGGAGAAATTCCCCGGTCTTTCCTACACTGCTCACCTTGAGGACTGGGCTGACTTTATACGCAGGACCCCCGACGAATATGAAAACTGGATAAATACCACCTCAAAAGAATGTGAGATACTTGAACTGCAGATCCTTCAGGATCTGAGAAAGAAGACCGATAAGAAGATTTTCGTAGATACAAATATCTGCGTTGAGACTCTTCGTGAGATTTCCGATGAAGATCACGTCATGATCATGCTGGCCGATCCTGATATTTCTGTCAGAAGATTTTTTGAGAGACCTGACAGGGAAAAACAGTTCCTTTACAAGCTGCTTCTGGCGGAACCCGATCCCGAAGCTGCCATCGCCAACTTCCGTGAGTGCCTGTCCAGGATCAATACTCCGGAAAAATATGACATGTTCAAAAATTCAGGCTTCAAAGTAATTACCAGAGACGAAAACCGCACCATTGAGGAAACCATGGCCCTTGTTGAAAAGTGCCTGAAACTGTAGTCCTTTCCGGAAAAGAGTACCGGGAAAATAGCGTGTCCTATTTTGCTTTTTTACACCTTTAAATTTGAACAGCAATGATCTATCCTATAGAAAATAAAGTATTTCAAATGTATTGAAGGAGGACGGAAATGGGCAAAACTCAATATCAGGAAGTAATGGAAGCTATTGCAGCCGGTGAAGAGGCCCTTTCCCAGGTGGCCGAAGTTGAGCGCAATCTCAGCAGTGCCAAGGGCTGGGGATGGTTCGACCTTTTTTCAGACGGAGGACTGCTTACCGCTCTCATCAAGCATTCCAAGCTCGATAAGGCTCAGGAGGCTATGAATCGCCTTAATTACACCATTAACCGCTTCAACAGCGAACTTTCAGACATTCATATAAGCAGCAATGTTGGGGCTATAACCATGAGTACAGGCATGCAGCTTGCCGACTGGTTCTTTGACGGTCTTCTTGTAGATGGTATAACCCTTTCACGCATAGGCGATTCCCAGAGGGAAGTTGCCGATCTGAAAAAAGATATCAATCATGCGATGGAACGTCTGTATTATTTGAAGGATCTTTTTGAGAAGCAGGACTATTAACGCCTGCAATAATGAAAAAGTCAGAATGCATTCACCTGAGGAATGCCGGATTATCTGATTAGAAGTTGACATTTTTCCCTCTAAAATCCATAATGCTGATTAGGAAACAGTTTCGAGTAAATGCAGACTGAATTTGTTGTGAAAGTGATCTGAGGAAACGGAAGGCACAACAGCAAACTCATGTGATTGAAGCAGAAAGGAAAAACAATGAAAAGAACAATTATCTCGCTGCTCCTTGCCATTGCAATGGTTCTGGCCGTTCTTCCGGTCTCCGGCTTTGCGGCGTCCGATAAGTTTGCAGGCACCTTTTTCCCCTCAGGGAAAATATCCAAGCCCCAGAATGCTCCGTATCTGAAATATGAATACAACGAATCCTACGGCGATTCCATCGATGTATATTACTATATTCCGGAAGATATCCAGGCTCTGGCCGAAGTATATTCCAAGTTTGACGACAAGAGCGATTTTGATGCGGAATACGGTACCCAATACGGTTACAAGATCAGGATCCAGCTGGACGGGAAGCTTGACAACGGCTCCTGGCAGTACAAGAATCTGTGGGATCACGATATCTGGAACGGCGGTGATGATACCATGCCGTACTATCTTGCAAGCGGTTATGACTGGTCCATTCACAGTGATGAGACAGGTTCCATGGACAGCAAGGAATTCTCCTGGCTGATATATCTTGATCCCGACGATATCAGACAGTCGGCCGGATGGATCTATGACGGCATTTACAGTACTTCAAATGAATACGGAGATACCAGGTATCATTACGACCTTGCCGGTCATACATTCAGCTACCGCTATCGTTACGTCATCATGTACCGCCAGCCCGGCGAAGATGAAAAGTTTATTCTCGGAGAATGGTCGGATGTTGCGTCCATCGGCAAGAACGGCAGCCAGAGAGAACCCAAGGAGCTGACAAATCTTCCCGCGCCGACTCTGTCCGAATTCAAACTCGCTGCCAGCGACGACGGTAATTCCGCAAATTATTACATTGATATTCCCGAAGCCTACTATGACGGCGAAGTTTACTACAACGTGGAAAAAGACGTTCTCTGGCCTTATTATCTCTGCGCGGAGCTGAATGTTGATAACAAGGGCTGGAAGGAAGAATACACTGCTAATCCGGATTGGATAGGCAGCGGCTACAGAACCACCTCCAGCACAAACGGTATTACGGAGAATTCTTCCGTTCAGGTCCGTGTACGTATTCTTGACCAGGTAACCGGTAAGTATTCTCCTTATTCGAATACCATCGGTACCAAAGTGCTCTGGGAAAACACTTCCGGCTGGGCTCAGTCAGGCATACAGCAGGCCGCCGCTGACGGATTGTTCCCTGAATGCCTTGAAGGCACTGATCTTACAAAGATCATCAACCGCAGAGAATTTGCGGCTGTTGCCGTTAAGCTCTACGAGGCAATGAGCGCGACCGAGCTTACGGCAGATCCTTCAGTTTCTTTTACTGACTGCAAGGATGCCGCTGTTCTCAAGGCTGCTACAAAGGTCGGAGAAAAATCTGTGGTTTCCGGTTATACCGACGGCAGCTTCAAGCCTGAAGTTCTTCTCAACAGGGAGACCGCCGCAACCATGCTTGGCAACGTATACCTCATGCTCAACGGTTATTCGTCTATTCTCGATGTCAGATATGACGTTCCTGCCAAGTTCTCCGATGATAAGGATCTTTCCACCTGGGCTAGCCCCTATGTCTACCTTATGAATTCCAAGGGTGTCATCAGCGGCTTTGACAACAAGAACGGCAGCTTCTCATTCAGACCCAAGAACCTGGCAAACCAGAATGAGGCCTACGGCATGTGCACAAGAGAACAGGCTCTCATAATCGCAGAGCAGATGTTCCAGAAGATGAAGTGATCTGACAGGTATTAACTGCATAATAAAAGCCTCTGCTTAAAAGCAGGGGCTTTAGTTTTGATTTTGTCTAGAAAAACTTTTTGAGCAGGCCTTTGGCAAGATTCTGTGCGTCCTTGGCTGCGCCGTTGACAAGGTTGTCCTTTTGGGCTTCCGCTGTTTTTCTTGCTGCCTCTTCTTCGGCGAGGCGCAGGGCTTCTTCTTCGGCCTTTCTGGCTTCTTCTTCAGCTTTTTCCTGAGCGATTTCTTCTTCTGCCGCGGGGAGCACTGCTCCGCAGCCGGCGCAGAATCTGGTCCCTACTGTGTTCTGCTTTCCGCATTCTCTGCAGACGTATCCTGCTGCAGCGCTCTCTTCGGGAAGCTTTGCACCGCAACGCGGGCAGAATTCACTTTCGAGAGGTGCCATTTCGCCGCATTCGGGACATTCCTTGTAGTTCTTGCTCATTTCCGTTGCGTAGTCCTGAGCCTTCTTTGCGTACTGTCCAAGAGCTGCTTCCAGACTTGCAAAACCGCTTGCGGGAGCGGCGGCCTTTGCGTCGGCAGCTGCGGAATTCAGCTCATTAATGGCTGCGCCTGTCTGGCCTGCGGCAGTGTTAATATCTGCGGCAGCGGAATCCATGGTGTTCATTGCTTCCTGAATATTATTTGCGGCGTGCTGGGCCATTTCATCTGCCTTGGGCTTTACAATGGCTTCTGCTGCTTTTCCTACTGCAGCGCCTATGCCTTCGCTTATCCCTTTGGAAATACCGTTCTTAATAGCGTTTTTGAGTAAACTCATATTTGAATAGCCTCCTTTTCTGAGTCTTTGTGGTTTCATTATTAAGTAAGTCGGGTGACAAGTCAAATGAAATTCTCGTAAGATGCAGTACTTTTTATTTTTACGAGCGTCTTATAGGCAGGAGGTATTAACTTATGGATTTAAAATTATTCACCAGAAGAGACAAGGCTCCCGGTCTGTGGAGCAGAACAATCAATGAAGAAAGCCGTGAGCCCGTTCGTATTGCCGTATGCGGAGCGGAACCTGGGGCAGGGGTATCGTTTATATGCGGAATGCTTGCCGGTGCCTTAGCCCGGGAGCACAGAGTTACGCTGACGGAGCTTGGCAAGCCCTATTTTTATACAGCTCTTGGAATGGAGAAGCGTTTCGCATCTAGGCCTTTTGCTTTTTACCACTCTATCATTGGTAACGGGCAGAGCCTCAGATCCGTGTATAACGTCGGAGAGAGCATCAACTGGGCTGTTCGTCACCCCAGAGACAGGGATCCCATGGAGCCTTCAGAACTGTTCCGCTGTTTTTCAACTATTCCCGGGGAAATGATCATTTTCGACTGCAGCAGCCTTGATGCGGAAACGGCAAAGGCTGTACTTGCAGAGGCCGACCGCCGTGTCATTGTCGTTGATCCTATGCCCACCGGCCTTTTCGATGCTTTTCCCTTTCTTGAAGACGTGCGCCTTCGTTTTGCCGACGCCATCATAGTCGTGAATAAGATGAATGACGGTGTCCACCGGGGTGAACTGACACGCTTTTTCGGAAGCAGAGAATGTGTTTTTATTCCTCTGGTTACGCCGGAGCTGCTCTACAAGGCGGAATACAACAGTTTGCTCCCTTGGTCCATATCCGGAATAATTGAAGAATGCGGAAATGACATAAAGCAGTTAGTTGAAAAAATCACAAAAAAATCATTCAATTAGTAGTGTATTCCTTTGCAATACGGCCCATATGTTGTATAATAATGGATGGTAAAATAGCAGAAGTATCCCCAGAGGTGTTAATGTGATAAAATTTGAACACGTCAGTAAAATATATTTAGCGTCGGATGGCCGGAATGTAGGTCTTGAAGACGCGACCATCCAGATAGATGAAGGCGAATTTGTATTTCTCGTTGGCCCGTCAGGAGCCGGCAAATCTACATTTATCAAGCTCATTACCAAGGAGATCGATCCCGATGAAGGCGACATATATGTAGACGGCGAAAAAGTCACCAGGCTTTCCCATCGCAGGATCCCCCAGCTGAGAAGAAAGATAGGGATCGTATTCCAGAACTTCCAGCTGCTCCAGAATATGACCGTATTTGAGAACGTTGCCTTCGCAATGGAGGTTGTCCATCTTACAGGCAGAACCATAAAGCGTCAGGTCCCCACCGTTCTTCAGATGATGGGCATCGAGGAAAAGGCGGACCGTTTCCCCAAGCAGCTTTCCGCCGGCGAACAGCAGAGGGTCGCCATTGCCCGCGCAATAGTCAACCATCCCAAGATGATCATCGCAGACGAGCCTACAGGCAACCTTGACCCGGATACAGCCTGGGAGATCATGCAGCTCCTTGATATGATCAACCAGAAGGGGACTACCGTTGTCGTTGTCACCCACGATGACAAGATCGTCAATCGCATGGGGAAGCGCGTAGTCGCCATTTCCAACGGACGCATTGTCAAGGATTCTCAGGAAGGAGTGTACGGATACGATGATTAGAACAGTATTATTCTGCTTTAAACAGTCCGTCATCCAGATGTGGAGACACAAGGGAAGAGCCTTTACGACGGTCTTCTCCATTACCTGCACTCTGCTCATTCTGGCTCTGTTCTTCTTCCTCACGGTAAACATTACCTTTGCCACAGAGGCTCTGAAGGCCCAGTTCAATACCATTGAAGTATTCCTTCTTGAAACCACTACGGAAGAGGATGCTCAGGTAATGATAAAGAGCCTGGAACACATGGACGAAGTTGATAAAATAGAGTTCATTACCAAGGACCAGGCTATGGAGGAGTTTAAAGACTCCTGGGGAAGCAAGGGCTATCTCCTCGATGGACTTGCCGCCAACCCTCTGCCCAATTCTCTTCGTGTAACACTTACGGACATTTCACAGGGAGATTTTGTTGCCCAGATATGCAGCACCTTTTCCGGAGTTGAGGAAGTCCGCTACTATGCAACGGAGGTCAACAAGATCCTGAGAATATCAGATGCTCTTCAGAAAATCTGCGTTGTCATCATTATTTTCCTCATAGTCATTTCCATTTTCGGTGTTTACAATACGGTCAAACTCAACGTAATGTCACGTCAGGACGAAATAATGATCATGAGGTTCGTCGGCGCTACAAACTGGTTCATACGGGCGCCGATGCTCATGGAAGGTGTGCTTCTCGGCGCCATTGCCGCAGGCATCTCCCTTGTACTCACCAGTGAAGTCTACGGACGCTGCATCGAACTTTTCAACGAGCAGGTGAAAGTTCTTTTCTCAACAGGCCTGGTGCCCCGCGACTTTATGATGCAGAACCTTACCTGGATATTCCTTGCACTTGGTATCAGCATCGGTTCCATCGGCAGTATCTTTGCAGTCAGACGTTTCCTGAGAGCGTAAACAATGAACAGAAATACAGACAAAAATAGAATAAGACTTCGCGTTATCTGCTGCTTCTGTGCCTTCCTCTTCTTTGCAGGAACGGTTTGCACGCCCCTAGGCTATTGCACTCAGTATCAGGACGAGATCGACAGTAAAAAGGGCGACCTTCAGGACGTCAATTCCCAGCTAAGCGACGCCCAGGCTGAGCTTAAAGAAGGCCAGCGCAAAGCCAAGGAACTTTCAAATGAGATCAAATCTCTTGAGAATCAGATCTATACCACTCAGGTTGATATCGAAAATCTCAAGAAAGACATCAATGAAACAAAAGAACAGCTTTCTGAAAAACTGGAACAGCTGGAAAAGGTAAAGAAAGAGATCGACGACCAGAACTCGGCCCTCAACAACCGCCTTCGCGCAATGTATAAAAACGGTGACGTAGGCATGCTTTCTGTTCTTTTCGGCTCCACCACTATGTCAGAGCTTCTGACCAATATTGAAATGGTCAGAAGAATATACGATGCTGACGCAGAACTTCTTGAAAGCATAGAAGACCGTTATGCCGCGGTCGATAAAGAAAAAGAAGAGCTTCTGGCTCTTAAGAACAGTCTGCTGGATAAGCAGGATGAACTTGAGCAGAAGCAGATAGACCTGGCAAAGAAGCAGGAAGAAGTTGAAGAAAAGAAGAAGCTTATCGATGCGGACAACGC
>JAKSSR010000023.1 GCA_024402995.1 Clostridia bacterium
GGTGTTCCCACCTGCATTTTCGGATCCGGGCTGCGGGATCACGGTCATCTGCTTCGGCGGCTCCGTTACGGCAAAACCGTAATCCAGAAGCGCCTTGGTATCGGTATAATGGGTACCGGTACTCTTCAGCACCACCGCCACCATCCACCTCAAGAGAAGAAGTAGCATACTTTTCAATTAGGCGTGCCATAAGGTCTGCCCACATCTCAAAGCGTTCTTCTTGATTCACGGCTTTTATCTCCTTTATTGAACTACCCACTTATGTGAGCGTTAGCCGCAACGGGAATCGAACCCGTAAAAGGAGAACCTACCATAGGTACGGTCTTTGTGGTGCTAATATAATTATAGCATAGCCGTCAACAGTCAACATCTAACACCCAATCCAGATCAGGTGTTAGATGTTGAGATTCTTGTAAACGTCAGCCTTTTTCTCTTGGTCGATATCGATATACCGTAAAGTCGTTTTTGAACTTGCATGGCCGAAGACTTCCTGAAGGGTATATAGGAACCCTACATCAGTTACTATGTTTTTCTTATAAGCCCAATATCCAAATGTCTTTCTCAAACTATGGCTACCATAACGTCCTTTTATACCCAATTCCTTGCAGGTTTCACGAACCATTTTATTTACCGTCTTTACTGAAAGGGCACACTTCTTCCTTGAAGGGAAAAGATAATCATCTGCCTCTAAACTACCCCTCTCCTTAAAATATAACTCTAATGCATCCGTACAACTATTATTCAGAACAATTTCACGTGCTTTACCCGTTTTCTGTTCAATGATAGTTTTCTTTTTGCAAAATTCACCGCTATCGCTATCATATACATCGCTTACTCTCAGCTGAACCAAATCACCACATCTCAGTCCGATATTTATACCTACAACAAATAATGCAAAGTCTCTCTTGCTTGCTTTGCCCATTAGATATTGCTTTATCTTTTCTAAATCTTTCTTTTCCTTTATAGGTCCAACCCTAAATTCTTTCTTCGGCTCTTGAATAGCCTGTTCGTATTTCTTACCCATCTCTATCCTCCTGAATACTCCCTTTTTATTATTTTTAACTCTAACGGAATCAAAAATTTTTGAATTATATTAACTACCACTAATCACTGACCACTACTACCTGTAATATCAACATAACCTGCAATGTCGTAAGAATCCCTTTTTGTAAGAAGGGATTCTTACGTACAAAATAAATTACTAAAAAATGTCCTACTATATCTTTTTTATGTCCATATTTTTCATCTATCGCTAATTCATGTAGATGGACTTTGCCCTATAAGCAAAGTCCATCTACTAAATTTTTAGAAAAATGTATTTATTATGATTTATCTGACTATTCGATTTATAAAAGAAAATAAGATGCAAATAAGAGCAAAATATTTTTATTGCAGTTCACTAAATGCCTGCAATATCAACATTTTGCTCTTATAAAAAAGTTAATTACTATTTCTTCCTACTAACTCAACTAAAACTACTAACTTACTAAAAATTACTGTTTTTTTCTGATTTATCCCTATACTGTTCCAACTTTGGTGTAACTCCGTGTAAGTTACTGTGCAGATGTAGTCTTTTTTCATTCTGAAATCATTTCTACTAAATCGCACATTCTTCCACACGAACTTTCCACCAGAAGTCCGAACGAACAACTGACTAATTCTTGCCACCTTCCCCCGACCACCACCCCTACCGATGAAATAACGGGGGCGTTCGTAAGAACGCCCTCGTTACCTATCGGAAAAATCTTATTCATCAATTTAACACACAATCTTACTCGCCATCACCCTCGGAGAGAGCAAAATGGTTATAGTGGTTGTTTTAGTAGTTTTCTTCAAGTTTGTTTTTGTTTGTTGTTCTAGTTTTTCTTTTTTAATTATTATTCTTCTATATATATTAGTGTAGATGTGCGCATTTATGTTAATAGTTTTTATAAAATAAGGGTAAAGTTTTATAAAATAAGTCTAATGTTTTATAAAAACTGTCCAATTTTGAAAAATCAATTTAGGGCACCTTTTCCTTTTTAGTTAGAATATCGGGCATATAATCATTTTTATAATTTGTGCTAATGTTTTATAAAACTTTATAAAAGTTTATAAAAAAAGAAGAAGGATAAACTATCCTCCTTCTTCTCTTAGTGCTCGATAAACTGTACTTCGTGAAATCTTATTTGCCAACGCTGACATCTCAACGGAATAGCCATCTTTGTGCATCTGTATTGCAGATGCAACTGCCTTGCTCTTTTTTGGTCTGCCTACTCGGCCTTCATCATGTGCTGCAATGTATGCAGAACTCTTCTGAGTACGATACCTGCATATAAGATTTATACTCTCCTTAAAATGCCGTGCAAAATCATCACCCGTCAAAAAATGCTCCTCGCAACTGTATATTGTAATATTTTTTTCCTGCAACTGTTCAATGATTCCTTCAAGTTCCTCAATGCTATCCGCAAGTTCGACAACCGTCTGCACCACCAATAAATCGTCATCCTGCAACTTAGCCAATAATTTTTTAAATTCAACTCGCTCAATCTCATCATCAACATATACTGAATCTTCATCTATTAAAAAATCTTTTAATGCTCTAAACAGTTCTGTATGACTACGACCTACCCTATCTGTAAAATAACCGTATTCCATCTCTATTACCCCGTTTCACAATCGTTTATTTTCTCCACGTGTCAAAAACTTATTTTTGTCACGCTTTTTATAAAATATTAATTCGCTACTTTTCTAAAATTTTTACCTTTTTTCTTCAGCAGTGATTATTTTTGTTCTTTATTTTAGGCAGTTTTTAATAGTGTCATTATTTTCCCCGGAAATAATGACACTATTTTTCGCCACAATTTCGCCATATTCATAAATGCTTCAAAAACCCGTTTATTTAACATTTTTCTGTTGACGAAATTCAATCAGTTTTGCACCAAGTTTTCTTGAATGTTATTCGATAATATAAAAGAATGTACTGGGTCAAGCCCCATCTGCTCTCTTGAATAAATAATAACGTAATCAATCTTCTTTACTTTTTTAGCGACCTCACCAAGCAAATTAAATAATTCACTTGATTTCTCTCCAACTACAATGCTACCCAACGGATTTATACCTTTTTCACAGCAAGCCTTTGTCATCTGAACAGCATAATAAACGATGTTTGAATAATAATTGCTAATTCTTTCATCTTTAATGCAAATAATAGCCGTTTTCATAAAAATCACTTCCCAACAGAACACCGTCATCACAAAGAATCGCACTAATAGTAACCATACTCTCAGCCTTATCTACTTCAATAAAAAATTCTCCGCCACTTGTTGCAATAACCTCCAATATGGCAAGTGCTGGCTCTGGCACCTGAAAGGATACGGCAACATCACTGTACGTATTCATGATCAAAACCTCCTTGTTTCATTATCAATAAATATAAAAAAAACTGTCACAACTACCCCCGTTTATGTCCAAAGCAAAAATGAGCAAGGCATCTTTCAGCCTTGCTCATTCTTTTACGTATTCAATTATTACCCCTACAAACTGTTATTTGTTGTCATATAATCTCCGTTACTACTAATTATTTCTTATTCTTTTCTCTATATCGGAAGATAAAATTGGAAATCAAAGCTCCTAAAACGAGAAAGGCAAATACGATAGCACTAATACCAATAACATTACCACGATGAGGCTTATTAAGAACGCGTCCCAAAGTAATGACCGCTACAACCAGTATCAATGCCCCGGTCACTAACAATGGCTTTTGAAACTTTCGAGTCGCAAAACGCATCGCCATTCCAACAGCAAATGGAAAGGCACTGATGCATATGCAATTTAACAAAGTGTATTCCATAATCCCCTCTACAAATTCTAATTTGCTAAAATTCATTATACCATACTCTATAAAGCAGAATCCTAATCTATCATCTCGAAGTTTTTTAAGGCAGCAGTAATTGCTTTTTCTTTGTCAGGCGGACATTTCGGCACTCTATGGCCTTCTTTACCAACGTTGTAATTTTCTGCTTCTTTGATACCGTATTTCTCTTTAACCTGTGCAATATAAAGCGAAGATACCTTTAAATTGTAGTGGTTCATGACCCATTCCTTAATCTGTGGATATGTCGCTTTTTTCTCTCTTGCTGAAATATCAACCTCTGAAAGTTCGATGGTTACAGGAATTCTTCGCTCTTCGGGGCAAAGTTTGGAAAGCAAAACTACCGTCTCAACATGCCCGGTAAAGGGGAACATGTCTACGGGTTGTATTTTTTCTACCCTGTAGCCTTTGGACGTGAGGAATTTAAGGTCGCGGGCCAGGGTGTCGGGGCCGCAGGAAACGTAGACGATGCGGGAGGGACCCAGACGGACCGCGGAGGCCATGAACTTCTCAGTGCTTCCGGAGCGCGGAGGATCCATGAAGACCACGTCGGCCTTTTCCTTGCGGGCGGCCATTTGAGACATAAAGTCTCCGGCGTCGCCCTGATAAAAGCGTGCGTTGCTTATCTTGTTGGCCTTGCAGTTGAGTATCGCGTCGCCCACAGCGTTTCTGTTAAGCTCAACGCCTATGACCTTCCCCGCGTATTTGCTTGCGCAGAGGCCTATGGTCCCTATGCCGCAGTAGGCGTCGATGACCGTTTCCTTGCCTGTAAGGCCTGCGAAGTCAATGGCTGTACTGTAGAGGCGCTCGGTCTGGACCGGATTCACCTGATAGAAGGAGTCAGGGGAAATGCGGAAGCTGAGGCCGCAGAGGGTGTCTTTAATAAAGCCGGGACCGTAGAGGGTCACGCTGCGCTGGCCCAGGACCATGCTGGTCTTGCGGTCGTTGATATTCTGGACTACGGTGGTGATCTCGGGATGCTTCTGTCGGAGAGCCTTTACGAAATTGTTCTTTGAAGGGAACACGGGGGAGGCTGTTATCAAGACAACCATGATCTCACCTGTGGAGAAGCCACGGCGTACCAGGACGTGGCGTAGAAGGCCGTATCCCTTGTCTTCCTCATAGACCTGGATCTTGAAGGACTTGAGCATGCTGCGCACAGTCCGGATTATCTCCTGACTTTTGGCGTCCTCCAGCATACACTGGTCAGTCTGGATTATGCGGTGAGTTCCCTCGGCGTATGAGCCGGAAATGACGTTGCCCTTGCGGTCGGTGCCGAAAGCATGGTGGACCTTGTTACGGTAATTGCATGGATTTTCCATGCCCAGGATCGGACTGACTTTTCCGAATTTGCCCAGGAGCTTTTGTATGTCTTCCTGTTTTTTCTTCAGTTGTTCGGCGTATTCAATGCCCTGAAAGGAGCAGCCGCCGCATTTATCTTTTACGGTGCAGATCATTTTTAGTATTCTTAGTTTTCTGTGAGGTCTGCCTCGGGGGAATGAGGCAGTGATTGCGGTCAAAGCCTATAAGGTCCTGGCGGTGGCACTTGAGAAGGGCCTCTTTTACCAGTTCGTAGTTTTCCGGGAGACGGTACTGAATGAGAGCACGCTGCATGGCCTTTTCGTGCATTCCCGAAGGAACGTAGACCTTTTTCATAGTGCGTGGATCCACGCCGGTGTAGTACATGCAGGTGGAAATGGTGGAGGGAGTGGGGTAGAAGTCCTGGACCTGCTCAGGCATGTAGCCCATGTCGCGGACAGCCTCCGCAAGCTCTATGGCGTTTTCCAGTCTGCTGCCCGGATGGGAAGAAATCAGGTAGGGCACCACGTACTGGTTCATTTTGTACTGCTTGTTGACTGCCTCAAAGCGCTTGCAGAACTCCTTGTAGACCTCATTTTCAGGCTTGCCCATAAGTTCAAGTACGCTGTCGGAAACGTGTTCCGGCGCGACTCTCAGCTGGCCGCTGACGTGGTACTTGACCAGTTCTTTCAGGAAGGTGTCGTCCTTATCGGCAAGGACGTAGTCGAAGCGAATGCCGGAGCGTATGAAGACCTTCTTGACGCCGGGAATTTCGCGAAGCTTGCGCAGAAGCTTGACGTAGTCCGTGTGGGTGGCTTTCATGTTCTTGCAGGGTTCGGGGAAGAGGCACTGACGGTCTGTGCAGACGCCTTTTATCAGCTGCTTGTCGCAGGCGGGACGGCGGAAATCCGCGGTGGGGCCGCCTACGTCGTGTATGTAACCCTTGAACTGGGGATCTTTTGTCATTTCAGTCGCTTCGGCAAGGAGGCTCTCGTGGCTTCTTGTCTGGACTATGCGTCCCTGGTGGAAGGTAAGGGCGCAGAAGCTGCAGCCTCCGAAGCAGCCGCGGTTGGAAGTGAGAGAAAACTTGATCTCTTTAATTGCCGGAACGCCGCCTTCCTTCTCGTATGAAGGGTGGTAGCTGTTCATGTAGGGCAGGGAGTAGACGTCGTCCATTTCCTGAGTGGTAAGGGGACGCTGAGGCGGATTCTGAACTACGTAGCGCTTCTCGCCGTAGCACTCTATAAGGGGTTTGGCGCTGGCGAAATCGGTGTTCTTGTACTGAATGAGGAAGCTGCGGGCATAGTTGAGCTTGTCCTGCTGCAGTTCATCAAAGCTGGGAAGGAGTATTCCGTCAGTTACGCCGTCGATCTCGCGGGTCTTGTAAACGCTGCCTTTAATGAAAGTCAGGTCTTCTGCGGAAAGGCCGCTGTCTAAAGCTTCGGCCACTTCCACAATGCTAAGTTCGCCCATGCCGTAAAGGAGCAGGTCGGCGCCGGAATCTAAAAGAATCGAGCGCTTCAGCTTGTCCTGCCAGTAGTCATAGTGAGCCAGACGGCGGAGAGACGCCTCAATACCGCCTATGATGACCGGAACTCCCTTGAACTTGCGCTTGATCATGTTGCAGTAGACTATAGTGGCATAGTCCGGGCGCTTGCCCGCCTTGCCTCCGGGAGTGTAGGCATCTTCATGGCGCTTTTTCCTGTTGACCGTATAGTGGTTCACCATGGAATCCATATTTCCCGCGGAGACCAGGAAGCCCAGGCGAGGCTGGCCAAGAACCGCTATGCTTTCAGGATCGTGGAAGTCCGGCTGAGAAATAATTGCTACCTTAAAACCGCGGCTTTCCAGCACTCTGCTGATTATGGCCGGGCCAAAGGAAGAATTGTCCACGTAGGCGTCGCCTATGACGTAAACGAAGTCTGCCTGCTGCCAGCCGCGGGCTTTCATATCTTTTTTGCTTATTGGAAGAAAATCTTTTTTCATTACTTCAGAATGTGGCTGATCTCAAGCCTTCCGGGATGTGCCTTTACCTGGGCCAGGGCTCCGGCGATGAGGGGCATGCGGGGAGGCAAGTGGCCTATATCTGTGTTGAGAAGAATGGGGACGCCCAGGCCTCCCAGAACGTCGGTAACGGCCTGATCCTGGGTGAGACCGAAGGAATCGTCGTTGTATAAATAGGGACGGCCGAAAATGAAGCCCTTTGCGGTGTCGAACCAGCCGGCTTCTTTAAGTGCCCAGAGACTGCGGCGAACTGCGATGGAGGTGAGTTCGCAAGCTTCAAGGAACCAGATTATGCCGTCCTTTTCGTATCGTTTTTCAAAATCTTTTACTTTATCAAAGCGGGTGCCGCAGAGAAGCTGCAGGCAGTCCAAACATCCGCCCAGAAGCCTGCCCGAAAAATCCGCAGACTGTGGCGCCGCGGCGCTGCCCTCCAGCTTCATGCTGAAGCTTTCCGTGCAGTTGTAGGGAATGTAGGGATCGGCGTCTGCCTTGATCTGCTCCAGCTCCCACTTGGGATAATTGCGGACGTTCAGGTTTTTCCCTGTAAGAAGATCCAGAGCGTCGGTCACGCTTTGGTGCCACGGACGCTGTCCAAAGGAAGAGGCATTGGGACCGTAAATCGCAGCTGTGTCGCAGAGAGTGGGCAGAGTCAGGACCAGATTTGTGTTGTCCGAATAGCCCATGAACCACTTTGGTTTTGCTGCTGAAATGCCTTGAAAATCAACGAAGGGCAGGTCCTCGCACATGGTCTCGCCGCCTCCGCAGGAGATGATGATGTCGCTGGGGTCGTTTATGAAAAAGTCATTGATCTCTGCTCCGCAGTTTTCCGGCGTTGAGCTCTTTCCCATGCCGTCGCTACGGCTGCAGTTGGGACCTTCGATGCACTCGTAGCCCATAGTCTTAAAGCGTTCTTTTGCTTCAGTAAAACAGGACGCGTAAGGCTCAATGGTCGGACCGAAGGACGGTGATATGAAGCCTATGCGGCCGTTTCCCTTGAGAAAGTCCGGGTATCTCATGGGGGCTCTCCTAAAATGCGTATTTAAAGAGAAGGAGCAGGGCCAGTTCCACTCCGCCGATGGCGGTCATAATGAGAATGCCCTTGAAGCCCGGCTTTTTAATGGGAATGTTGAGGAGGAATGCGAAGGACATAATGAGCATCACCGCAAAATATCCGGTGACGAAAATTTCGTTGGAGATCTTCTGAAGCAGGTAGAGCAGGGGGAATACCAGGGCGGAAGAAGTAACGGGCAGTCCCTGGTAAGTGGTCCTTCTGCCGTTTTCCACCTTTTGGCGCTCCTCTTCGGTGACGTTGTAGTATGCGAGACGTATGTATGCCGCCAGCATGTACATAATGGTGATGATGAAGGCGACTACGGAAACGAAAATGATACCCTTTTGCTGGGCGCCGCCGTTGGCTGCCTTAAATGCGCGGAATTCGCCTATGCCCACCACGCCGGGCAGAATGCCGAAGGCCACAACGTCGGAAAGGGAATCGATCTGAATGCCGAATTTCTTGCCCAGTTCCGTGCGGTCTTTCTTGGTGGCCGCTACCTTGCCGTCAAAGGCGTCGCAGAGTCCGCTGATAAGCAGGCAGACTATGCCGTACATGGGAAGACTGTAGGCCAGTGTCAGGTAGATGCCTGTGCAGGCAGAAATAAAGGAAAGGTAGGTGAGCCAGACAGTGTAGTCGTAAAAACCGATCATTTTTAATTTTACCTCGTTAGTTTTGCGACGGTTTCGCAATGGGTGCTGTGGGGGAACATGTCAACGGGAGTTGCTTCTTCAAAGTTGAAGCCCAGGCCTGTGAGTATCTTTATATCGCGGGCCAGAGTCGCCGGGTTGCAGGAAACGTATATGAGTTTCTTTGGCGCTATCTGCCCTATGGCCTCCAGAAGACTTTTCGCGCAGCCTGCTCTGGGCGGATCTACGATGACCAGATCTGCCTTGACTCCCTGGAGCTTGGTGTCAATTACTTCTTCTGCTTTTCCGCAGACGAAGGTGGCGTTGGCAATGCCGTTGATGGCGGCGTTTCTGTTGGCGTCGACAAAGGCCTGACGTACCACTTCAACGCCTATGACCCGCTCGCAGCTTCCTGCCAGAGTGAGGCCTATGCTTCCAGCCCCGCAGTAGAGATCCAGGACTTTTTCTGTGCCTGTAAGGGCTGCGTATTCCTGGACCTTGCTGTATAAAATGGAGCAGCCTTCAGGATTGACCTGATAGAAGCTGAGGGGGCTGACTTCGGTTTTGAGGGTGCAGGCGTCGGTGACTATGCGGTCGTGGAGAATGCGGCAGGAGGCGGTGCCTTCGCCGTCCTCGTGCTGCTTGATGATCATCGTCTCGCCGGTGGCGGCGCTGCGGGAAACCAGTCTGGTGAAGTATTTCTGGGTTGGCTTGGTTTCTGCCAGAGCCCGGCGCATGGCCTCGATGACCGCTTCCTGCTGAATGGGACAATCTTCGATCTCAACGAATCTGTGGCTGCCTCTTGCGCTGCAGCCGGCCTTGTTTCCCTGAAGGACAAACTCGCCCTTGTTGCGGTAGCGGAGAGTCTTTCCTGAAGAGAGAATGGGGCGGACCACCGGAGCTTCCAGACCGCCGAGACGGGTCAGAGCCTGATAGACGCTGCGGGCTTTCCACGCCAGCTGTGCCTCGTAGGAAAGGCCCATGAGGGGACAGCCGCCGCAGTCAGCGGTGTGGGGACATGCCGGCTCCACGCGGTCGGGAGATGGCTCTAAAATTTCTTTAAGGACGCACTTGTAGAAGCGGCCCTTGTTTTCTTTTATGGCGGCAAGGACACGGTCACCGGGATAGGTGCCGGGAACGAAGGCCACTATGCCGTCGATCCTTCCTATGCCTTCGCCTTCAGTTGAAATATCTTCAATTGTCAGTTCGAATTCTTTTGTCTTATCGCTCATTTTCTAAATAAAACTCCAAAGGTGAACTGCGCTCATACCGCAGGGAATATCTGCTGCCATGATCTGTAAACGTTCCCCTTTTATTCGGAGCTGTGCCTGTATTACCAAACACTACTCCACATTAAATAAATACTCTTCATTATACTCCATAAACCCCTTCATGACAAATCTTGCATGCATTGAAAATACCGATGGGCGGCCGTGTACTTCCCGAAGCTTCATGCATACCTGAAAGGGCTGAACGGCAATAGGCAAGGTATTGGTTATTGCGCGGGACTATGCCTTTTGACAATTTAGGTAATTAAGACAAGGTGAAGGAGATAATCCTATAATAAAATGTAAAATATTGACATATTTATATATAATTGCCATAATATAGAAAAATGTGGAGGAATATGTCGCCACGCAGGGCTATTTGTGGATTAGTGAGGCATAAAATATGAGTTATAGGGATGAAATTGAATTTATTTTAGGAGAGATTGAAGCTCAGAAGCGCGTTTGCCTGAAAGAACTGAAAACTCTTCCTAAAGGGGACTTGCACGTCCATAAGGCGGGGGCATACTTGCAGTTTCGCAGACATATCAGGCACAGGAAGGGTGCCGAACGTATTTCCGTCGGACGTGACGCCAAAATGAAATCTCTTTTATTGCGTAAGGCTTTCCTCCGGGCGCGCGTATCTGTTTTGGATTCGGATTCTGCTTCGCTCAGGAAAGCCGTGTCGGCAATTAACGGCGACAGCATGGAAAGTATAAGGAAATATCTGGAATTCGGAACGGGACGCCTTCCTGATACAGCCTTCTTTGATTCCAGTGGCAGCGGCTTGCTGATCCCGCGGCCGAGCAGGGATCCTGATGTCCCGGTACGCGAGCTGTCCCTTCGTTTATATGGGATCGAGCCTTGCGAATGGGCGACCATGCCTTACAGGGAGAATACATCTTTTTTAGAGAACAAAAAGCATATCGGTATGTCCGGCCTGCATTATCGCTCCCGGGCGGAAATGAGTCTGTTTGAGCATATCATCATGCGGGGTTTTCCGGCCCATTATGATGAAACCGTTGAAATCAACGGGCTTTGGTATTCTCCTGACGTGATCGGCGTAAATTCGCGTCGGGAGATAATGCTTATCGAGTACATGGAAATGGATAACGCTGATTACCTGCTGCGAAGCCGTGAAAAGCTGCAGGCCTATCATGACAGCGGTTTCGTTTTGGGCCGTAATCTCTTCATTTTCACCTGCGAGGGCAATGATTATCTGAATATGCCGAAGATAGACAAAATGCTGGACGCAATTTTTCTCATGTAAAAGCGGCAGCGTTGGCTGCAGGAAGCTGAATTCAGCCTATATGCGGATCTGGAAAAATGCGTGAGTAAGCCCGGGGCGTAATGATTCACAGCAGCATGAAACGCCTCCGGCATTCCGTGAAACGATGATCAGATGTTATGAGGAGGGAATACTCTGCCGGATATGCATCCGTTCTTTTCGGAATTGCTTCTTTACGGCAAAACCTGCGTTCAATACTCTGTTAATGGCTTTGGAAAGCGCTGTGATGCCCGGCGGATATGGCAGATATTTGAATATGATTTCTGTGGATCTAAATCGCCGCGCTGTTCGGTGACGTTTTCCGACGTTTTAAGCATTCTTCTGAACTTTTGGCAGAAGCATGCATATTTTTGTTCTTGTAAACATGACGCGCGGAGCAGCGGCTGCAAATAGACCTGTTGCTGGGCGTCTTTCAGGCGTTTGGTATTTCGGAAAAGGTGGTTCGCCTAAGAAAACAGTGTAAAAAGGACTGTTTTATAATGAAAAAGAGAATTGCATACTGCCCGTGTAGACGCAGCACACTTCTCTAAAAAGTCTGCCTGCATAATATAAGAAAAATGACCGAAATACGGCCAAGTATGCACTAAGTATTCACTTGCTTTTTAACTGAGTTTTGAATTTAGGCTTTAGGCAAATAAAAAATGCAGCGCGCCTAAAATGCCCGAAATGAGCGAAAAGCTCTTTGATGCGGGGCGCAAAAGCGGACTGAAAGGCACATGCAATAATGAGAGGCAGAGACTTCTGCAATAATGTGTTTAAACGTACTGCTGAAGGTCTTCTTGCGGTATTATACAGGTGCGTCATGTAAAAAGGGGGGGGGAATGCTGAGAAACAAAGGCGATGTGCAGACGAAATATGCAGACGAAAGATGTGTACTAAAGATGCAGGCGAAAGATACAGGCCAAAGATACAGGCTGAAGATGCAGGCTGAAGCTGCGTACGAAATGTGCAGAGTCTGTGATATAATCTCAGCAGTAGGAGTATTATTGTTCGGAGGATGTTATGAAAGTGTTGCTCAGCGGATTTGATCCATTCGGCGGAGATCGGGTAAACGCCGCGCAGCTGGCAGTGGAAGGCTGCAGGGCGCCGGAGGGCATTGAGCTTTACAAGCTTATAGTTCCTACTGTTTTCGGCCTTGCTGCCGAAAAGGTTGCGGAAGAAGCACAGAGGCTCAGGCCGGATGCGATTATTTGTGTAGGTGAGGCCGGAGGACGGAAGGCGGTCACTCCGGAACGCGTAGGGATAAACATAATGGATGCCCGCATCCCGGACAATGAAGGTAATCAGCCTATAGATGAAAAGATCGCCGCGGACGGTCCCGATGCCTATTTTTCAACCCTTCCCATTAAGGCTATGGTTCAGTGTATGAAGGACGCCGGCTACGATGCCGAGGTATCAAACTCTGCCGGGACATTTGTCTGCAACAGCCTTATGTACGGCGTGCTGCACTACGTAAACACCCTGTTCCCCAATGCTGACGGCCGGCCTCTTGCGGGCTTTATTCACGTTCCCGCCGACCGTCCGGCAGAAAATGCCGACGGCAGCGTGACGCCGATTCCCCGCACTTCAGCGGAAGCTTTGGGAGAAGCCCTTAAAGCTCTTGTAAAATAAATGACCCACCGAAGAGGGAAGCGTGATCCCTTCTCGGTGGGTATTTTTATCGGTCCGTAAAAGATACTTACTGTTTTTTATTCAGCGGGCTGTTCGCGGAAGTATTCCGGAATAATTATTTCGTTATGCCTTCAAGCTTCAGCAGGGCCTTTTTATTGTCCAGACCTCCGCCGTATCCGGTGATCTTGCCTCCGGCGCCCATGACCCGGTGACAGGGGATAATGATGCATATGGGGTTCCAGCCTACCGCTCCGCCAACGGCCTGTGCAGACATTTTCGGCGCACCGATCTCTGCGGCTATTTCGCCGTAGGTCATAGTCTGGCCGTAGGGAATGGAACGCATGATCTCAATGACCTTACGTCGGAAGGGAGTAAGTCCTTCTATTTTCATTTCAGGAACAAAATCCGGCCAGATGCTCTGCTCTGTAAAATCTCCGGTCATTGGATCCTTGCCGAAATACAGGTCCAGCCATCGGACGGTGTCTTCGAATGCCGGGAGCAGGCGGTGAACAGGCTCTGCGGCTTCCGATGCCTTGCTGCTGTCTGCGCTCTCCTTGTCTGTTATGCTTTGTGGCTTCTCCTTCCACCAGCGGTTGGTAAACCCGTCTGCCGTTTTTTCAAAAACAAGTCCCGTTAGATAGGTGCCGTCGCTGTACATCACCATGTCCGTAAAACCTCCCGGGGTCTTGTAATTCCAATAAAACCTGTCCATTCTTTTGCCCTCGTTGTTTGAATCAGACTGTTTTCAGTCTTCGTTATGCAAAAACAACCCCGCATTGACTGCGGGGCTGCATTTATGTTTCAGATTATTAATAAACTCTTCCGCTTCTTCTTCTCTCAAGTTCGTTGAGGATCTTTTTGCGGATACGGATGTCGACGGGAGTAATCTCGACAAGCTCGTCATCGTTGATCCATTCCAGAGCTTCTTCAAGGGAGAATACTCTGGGCGGAGTGAGCTTTACGGCGTCGTCGGAGGCGCAGGAACGCATGTTGGATGCCTTCTTTGCCTTGCAGGGGTTGACGATCATGTCGTCGGGTCTGCTGTTCTGACCGACTATCATACCTTCGTAGACCTTGGTTCCCGGGCCTACGAACATGAGAGCGCGCTCCTGAATGTTGTTGAGAGCGTAGGGAGTGGTAACGCCGGGTTCCTGGGCGATGATGGCGCCTGCGGTTCTTTCGGGAATGTCTCCCTTGTAATCTTCGTAACCGATGAAGCGCTGGACCATGGTGCCCTCGCCGTGAGTCTGGTTGATAAACTGGCTGCGGTAGCCCAGCAGACCTCTGGTGGGAACGGTGTAGATCAGCTTGGATCTGCCGTTCTTTCCGTCCATGGAGGTCATCATTCCCTTGCGCAGGTTCAGGTCGGAAATGATAGTGCCGCTGTAAACATCGGGAACTTCAATGACGACTTCCTCAACAGGCTCCTGCTTGTGGCCGTTCTCGCCCTTCTTGTAAATGACCTCGGGCTTGGAAACTGCCAGCTCGTAGCCCTCGCGTCTCATCTGTTCGATGAGAATGGAAAGGTGGAGCTCGCCGCGGCCGGAGACCTTGAAGGAATCGGTGCTGCCGGTATCTTCAACGAGAAGACCTACGTTGACTTCCAGCTCCTTGTTGAGACGTTCTCTGATGTGTCTGGTGGTGACGTACTTGCCTTCCTTGCCGGCAAAGGGAGAAGTGTTGACGATGAAGTTCATGCTCAGGGTCGGGTCCTCAATGCTGATGGAGGGCAGGGGATCAATATGATCTTCGGGGCACAGGGTGTCGCCGATGGTAATGTCGGGAATACCGGAAATAACGCAGATATCGCCGCTGCCGACTTCGTCTACTGCGACTCTCTTCATGCCGCGGTAAATGAAGGTCTGGTTGACCTTGCGCATTGCGTAGGTCCCGTCGGGCTTTGCTACAGCAACGGTATCACCGGGGTGGACGGTGCCGGAGTAAATTCTGCCGACGCCCAGACGGCCGATGTAGTCGTCGTATGCCAGAGTTGAGATCTGCATCTGGAGAGGTTCGGCGTCCTTGTCGGGATAGCCTTCGACCTGCTCAATGATAGTTTCGAACAGAGGAGCAATGTTGAAATTGCCCAGTCCTGCAGCGCTCTTCTTGATCTTGCTGCCGTCAAAGCCTTCAACGCTGAGGCGGCTGACTTCAGACGGGTCGCGGACGACTATGCCCTGACGGGCAATGCCGTAGAGGATGGGAAAGTCCAGCTGACGGTCGTTGGCTTCCAGGTCCATGAAGAGCTCATAGACCTCGTCAACCACTTCGTCGATTCTTGCGTCCTTCTTGTCTATCTTGTTGATGAGAAGGATGGGGTTAAGGTTCTGCTGAAGAGCCTTGGAAAGAACGAAACGGGTCTGGGGCATGGGGCCCTCGGAGCTGTCGACCAGCAGGATAACGGTGTCGACGGTCTTGATGATACGCTCGACCTCTGAAGAGAAGTCTGCGTGACCCGGAGTGTCGACGATGTTGATCTTGTAGCCGTTGTGCATAACGGAGCAGTTCTTGGAGTAGATGGTGATCCCGCGCTCGCGCTCCAGATCGTTGGAGTCCATGACACAGTCCTTCATCTCCTCATTTTCACGGAAGACGCCGCTCTGCGCAAGGAAGGCATCTACCAGTGTGCTCTTGCCTGCGTCGACATGGGCGATGACCGCTATGTTGATGATCTTGTCTTTTGCCATATCTGAAACCTCTTTTCGGTGTTTTAACAATTAACCGAATAATATTATCACAAGTTGACAAAATGTGATACAATATTTCGTACATTTTTTACAAAAAGGGTGCAAAAATGCTTAGAACCGCAATTGTTTTACTACTGGCGGCATTGATGGTCATACTGCTGCTTCCGTTCATACTTGTTCTTTGGGTTATCTCACTGTTCAGACCCGGGATCACATTCAACGGAGCCGTCGGCTGTCTTGCCCGCATTTTCATTCCGTTTCTTCTGAAGCTCTGCGGAGTTCGCTTTGAAGTAAGCGGAGCAGAGAATCTTCCTGAGAACGCCGGGAACGGCCCTGGCAGCGGCGCTGTCTATGTCGGCAATCACCAGGGTGGTTTTGACGCTCTCGTCCCTATCCTGTATATAGGAAAAACTAAGAGCGTGGTATTGAAAAAAGAGATAGCCCGCGTTCCTCTCGCGGGGTGGGCATTAAAGCTCTTTGGGTGTATATTTTTAGACAGGACCAACCTCAGGGCGCAGATAGACTGCATCCGTCAGATGGAAACAATGCTGATGGACGGAAAGGAAATAGCCATATTCCCGGAAGGGACCCGCAGCAAGGGCCCCGATATGGGAGAATTCAAGGCCGGAGCATTTCGCTCAGCCATAGCAGCAGAAGTCCCCGTCATTCCCTTTGTTATTGACGGAAGCTGGCGCTGCTTTGAAGAGAAGGGCAGACTGGTGCCTGCCACCGTTCAAGTGTCAATTCTTCCGCCATGTTCCACCGAGGGTCTTAAAGCCTCCGATGCCAGGAGCATGGCAGTACACATACGTGAGATAATGCAGCAAGAACAGTTCCGCCTGAGAGCGGAGAAAGGAAACAACAATGCTTAAGAAGCCTGCAAAAGTATCATTTCTTCACCTCCCCACTCCCGTAGAATATCTCCCCAGAGTTTCTGAAGAACTGGGCATCGATCTTTATATCAAGAGAGAAGATCTTACTCCCTACGGCACCGGCGGCAACAAGCTCCGCAAGCTGGAGTATTTCCTGGCCGACGCTCAGGCCCAGGGCGCTACCGCTCTTGTTACCGTAGGCGGTCCCCAGACCAATCACGGCCGTCTTACCGCAGCTGTCGCCGCCAAGTACGGCATGAAGTGCACCATCGTTACCGTCGGCGCAGACCCCGGCGAAGTTTCCGGAAACATTCTGCTGGACCGTATCATGGGCGCAGAGGTCGTCGTAGTCGTTCCCAAGGAAGGCGATGACGAAGACGCTCTGGAAGCCAAGTACGCCGAGATCGCAATGGAAAAGTACCGCGCTGCCGGCGAAAAGCCCTATTTTGTTCCTATGGGCGGCTCCAACGAGCTGGGGATCATGGGCTACTATGAATGCGCTCAGGAGCTGGACGCTCAGGCACGGGAAATGGGCCTCGAAGACGCAAGGATCATCGTTACCACCGGCTCCCTCGGTACCTACATGGGACTGTTTGTAGGTCTTAAGGAATGCGCCTCCAGGCTGAAGCTCACCGGCGTCTGCATTTCTCCCTCCAGCGACCCTGTTCCCTCCAAGCGCATGATCGGCTATTTCAAGCGTGTCAAGGAATACTTCGGACTTGACTGGGATGCGACAGAAGCAGATTTCGATCTTACCAACAAGTATCACTACGGCGCTTATAACAACGCTGTTGCCGATGTCCGCGAAAGCGTTTACGACATGGGCCGCAGGGAAGGCATCATCCTCGACGCCTGCTACACCGGAAAGACCTTCAACGCTATCAGAAAGATGGCGGCAAACGGCGAGATAAAGCCGGGTGAAAAGATCATATTCATTCACACCGGCGGTGTTCCCGGCATCTGGGGCAACATCCACAGAATCCCCTTCGAAGAAGAGCTCAAGGGCGGCGTTACCGTTATAAAGTAAGGTACCCGAAGGAAAAGCAACGGGTAAAACAGGGTGTGTGAAAAAGCTGTTACTTCTTCATGCGCCCTGTTTTTATTTGCAAATGCTGTTTAATTATTCAGACTTTATGCGCGGCTTTCTTTTCGTAAATATTGTATTTTCAAGTGAAGCGAAGCGCGCTGTCTGAGTTATATCTTCAAATCGGAAAAAATAACCAAAAAATAATCAAATCATTGGGTGTAAACCCGTTGCGCGTTACAATTTGATTTGATATTATAAGGCAGTATTGTTTTTACCGAAAAACTCGCGGCAGCGGGTGAAAGGAGTTCTCGTGGCCTACAAACGTTTGGGTGACCTTCTTGTCGGCGTCGGTCTGCTCACAGATGAGCAGCTCGGCGCTTATCTTATATCCTCCGGTACTATTACCGAGAACCAGCTCATCAGCGCTCTGCAGATGCAGCTGGGCGTAGACTTCATAGACCTTTCCAAGGTCAATCTTGCGCCCGAACTGGCAGACATCGTTCCCAAGAGCATTGCCAAGCGTCACAACGTAGTGCCTGTAAAGATGGTCAAGGACGAGATCATCCTTGCCATGTCGGATCCACTCAACTTCTACGCCATTGAAGACGTAAAGAAGGCCTCCCACAAGAGAGTCGTTCCCATGATCGCCCAGGGCGAACAGGTGGACCGTGCCATCAACCGTCTCTACGGCAACGAAGGCGCAGCCAAGGCCATTGAAGAAATGCGCCGCGAACAGGCAAACGATCCCCAGCAGCCTGCCTTTGCCGCCATTGGCGAACAGACCACCAGGATCGACGACGATGCCACAGCAGCTCCCACCATACGTCTGGTAAACTCCATTATCGAACGCGCCGTTACCGCAAGCGCATCCGATATCCATCTGGAGCCCAGAGAACTGATGATGGCAGTCCGCATCAGAGTCGACGGTGCCCTCCACGAAGCCCTGACCGTTCCCAAGGACCTTCAGGATGCCGTCATTGCCCGTCTCAAGGTCATGTCAGGCATGAATACCTCCGAGCGCCGCGTCCCCCAGGACGGCCGCGCCAACGTCTCAGTAAAGAACAAGGATATAGACCTTCGTGTCTCCACCTTGCCTACCATATTCGGCGAAAAGATGGTTATCCGTCTTCTCGACAAATCCGCCCAATTCCTTTCCAGAAACGGTATTGGTCTGGACGAAAACAACTCCGGGCGCTTTGATAAGATCATGCGCAACACCAGCGGCGTTATCCTTATTTCCGGTCCTACCGGTTCCGGTAAGTCCTCCACCATGAGCACCATGATCCATGAACTCAACAAGGAAGACGTCAACGTCGTTACCCTTGAAGACCCTGTAGAATTCAACATCGACGGCGTCAACCAGGTCCAGATCAACGAAAAGACCGGCATGACCTTCGCAGGCGGCCTCCGTTCCATTCTCCGTCAGGACCCGGACATCATCTCCGTGGGCGAAATACGTGACGGCGAAACCGCCGAGATCGCCATGCGTGCCGCTATTACCGGCCACCTGGTTCTCTCCACCATACATACAGGCGACGCCATTTCCACTCTGGACCGTCTCAATGACATAGGCGTGGAACCCTATCTGACTTCTGTCGCTCTCAAGGGCGTCATCGCCCAGCGACTGGTCAAGCGCATCTGCCCCCAGTGCCGCGAAAGCTACGAGCCCACCGACGAACAGCTGGAGGTCGTAGGCCTTAAGCGCACTCCCGGCATGGTCTTTTACAGAGGCGCAGGATGCCCAAACTGCTCCCACAGAGGCTATAAGGGCAGAATCGGCGTGTTCGAGATCCTTGACATCAACCACGATATCCGCCGCGGCATCATCAGCGGCGCAAAGCGCGACGAATACGAAGCCTACGCCAAGGCCGACGGCTTTGTCAGCATTGCAGAACGCTGCCGCCAGCTTCTCCTTGACGGTACCACTACCGTAGAAGAAGCCGCAAAGACCATCTACTCCACCAACGAATAGGAGCATTTCATGGACGTTAATTACATCATTTCTGCCGCCGCAGACCTGGGTTCTTCCGATATCCATCTCTCCTTCGGTCAGCCCCCCAAGATCAGGATCGACGGAGACCTTACAGACATGCCCGGTCAGGCTCCCCTTACAGATGAAGACTGCGAGGAAATGGCCCGTCAGCTCATGGGCTGCGACATGCCTGCCAAGGGCGAGAAGGACCTGTCCATGCAGGTGGGCGTACATCGCATAAGAGCCAACGTATACAGACAGATGGGCCACGTGTCCGCCGCTCTGCGTATTCTGGCAGACAATATTCCCAAGCTTGAGGCTCTCGGACTTCCCGAGGCTGTCAATGCTTTCCCAACCTATAACAAGGGCATAGTCCTTGTAACAGGTGAGACCGGCTCCGGTAAATCCACCACTCTTGCCGCAATTCTGGACCGTATCAACGAGACCCGCAAGGAGCACATCATTACTCTTGAAGACCCCGTCGAATACATTCACCAGAGCAAGCAGTGCCTGGTAGACCAGCGCAACGTAGGCGAAGATACAGATTCCTACGCCGACGGTCTCCGCGCCATTCTCCGCGAAGACCCCGATGTTATTCTCATAGGCGAAATGAGAGACCTGGTCACTATCGAAACAGCCCTTACCGCAGCGGAAACAGGCCATCTGGTCTTTGCAACTCTGCACACCAACTCCGCGGCAGACTCCATCGACCGTATCGTGGACGTCTTCCCCGCAGAGCGCCAGAAGCAGATCCGCATGCAGCTTTCCACCAGCCTTATGGCTGTACTCTCCCAGCAGCTCCTAAGAAAGAAGGGCGGCGGAAGAGCGGCAGCCTGCGAGTGCATGGTAGTAAATCCCGCCATCAGAAATCTCATCAGAGAAGGAAAAACTCCCCAGATAGCCAATGCCCTGGCAACCTCCGCAAACATCGGAAGCATTACCATGGACAATGCCATCATAAAGCTCTTCAAGGAGCGTAAAATTGACGCGGATACCGCCCGCGCAGCGGCCATCGACCCGGATTACGTCAAGAAAAATACCCTTTACTAACGAGAAAGGAGGCTGATACTCCGTGCGTGCATATAAATATAAAGCCCTATCGCAAAACGGTCAGAAGGTTAACGGCGTAGTTGAAGCCTACGACGAATTCGAAGCCGTCGCCAAAATAAAGCAGAGCTGCGACGTTATTCTGGACATAGACGAGGTAAAGGAAAGCAAAAGAGACGCCATAAACCTTAACGAACCTATGACGGTTTCAGAAAAGGTCCTGGCCCTTACCGCAAACCAGTTTTCCATTCTTCTCAAGGCCGGACTTCCCATGTCCCGTACCGTTGAGGTCATTGCCCAGCAGACCACCGACGCCCTTATGAAGCGTTATCTCATGCAGGTCAAGGACGACGTAGCCGCCGGCTACAGCCTTGCCCAGAGCCTTGAACTGAGAGGCAAAAAGATACCTGCCGCATTCATTGAGACCATCAGAGCCGGCGAGCTTTCCGGTACTCTTGAGCATTCCTTTGAGAAGCTGGCAGTCTACTACGAAAAGAGCTACAAACTGAGAGGCAAAGTTAAATCAGCAATGACTTATCCTCTCCTGCTGGTGTTCCTGTCCATAGTGGTCGTCATAGTCGTCGTTAAAATGGCTGTACCGACCATTGCAGGCATTATGGGTGAGACCGGTGTGGGAATGCCCTGGCCCACTCAGTTCCTGCTCAACTTATACGATTTCTTTGCTAAAAACGGCCTGATCATACTGGTGCTCCTGGCCATACTCATAATCGCCTTTATTTTCTGGTCCAAGACGGAAAACGGAAAAGAGTCTTTAGGAAAATTCCAGCTGTGGCTTCCCGTGCTGGGAGAGGTCAACGTAATGAACGCGGCCTCGGAGTTTGCCGGAAATATGATGACTCTTCTTTCTGCCGGTCTTCCCGTTACCCAGTGCCTGACCGTTACCGGCAGGGTAATGTCGAACTATGTTG